>NZ_JAMOKU010000057.1:0-35870 GCF_023656845.1 Parabacteroides sp. Y3-G-102
AGATCTATAAGCAAATTTCCATCCATTTTCATATCACATATATATTATATATCCCCGCCATACCAACTTATCTCCATTCTGCTTATTCGCAGTTCATATACTTTAGTTCTGATGAAACTACGTCTTTTATCTAATGTAAGTCCCTAAATAACAATCATTTATATCTATTTTTATTTAGATCTATACTGCTATTGGTTATTCTACCATTTAGTTACTCACTGATTTTCTATCTCTTATCACCTTTATCCTCTATTCAAATCAACGTAGTTTCATCAGAACCTAGAACAAGGTTACAAGTGAAGATTCAAATATAAACAAACATCATTACATATCGCAAATATACAAAAAAATGTAAATACAGTATGAGTATCCTTGAAATCTAGTTAAATTCTACTTGAGGACAAAGAATGTCCTCACTAATTATCCGCTTCGCAAATGATATATTGATAAAGGTCGGAATGCCCGGTTTTATCGATTATCTTATGCTTTTCGAGTTGGAATTTCAGTTGGGCCAAACCAAGAGCGCCAAAGCCGGGAAGGTCTAATAAAGAGTCGAGTCCGTTTTTGAGGGCGTAACGTAGAATATCTTCTATGGTTTCTATTTTCAAGGTTGTAAGGCATTTACGGATATAGGGCGCTAAGGTGAGACGGGTAATGGGTTGGCATATCCGTTTCGCGGCATTTAAGGGAACGGGGGTAAGTGATCGGGGAGATTCGATACATAGACCGTTTTGGAGCGCCTTTTTATATAATCTTCTCAATTCGTATTCCATGTTCCTGTTCTCTATCCACAGACGTTCTATCTCAAGGTCTTGGTTCGTGATTGTTTTCTTGTATTCGGTCAGGAAGCCCATGTTTTCTTGCAAGCGGAGCGATATGACCTTATATCGGCGACAGATTCCATCATAGGATATACCACAACGTTTAGCTACGTCTTCTATCTTGGCTCCGGAAGTTATTTCCGTAAAGATAAGTCGGTCTTTCTTGTCGTGTATGAATGTTGATAGTTCGGCGATAATGAGTTTAAGTAGGGGAGAGATGTTTTTAAGGGATCGCAGGCAGAAAAGGTAATCATCGAATTGGGAGATGATCTCGTTTATCTCTTCTTCCTTGTCTTGGATGATAAGTTGCAGGTATAGCTTTTGTATTCCCATACGCTCGATATGGGAAATGAATTCACGCAAATTGGTCAGATCGACTAGGCGAACACCTTGCTTCACGACGTAAGATGTTATTTTTTTAGATATCGCCCATTGCTGGATTTCTTGAGATGGAAAGCCGGTGATACGAGCGGCTTCTTCAATAGTAATAAACTCAGGCATAACTATTTGATTAAAGTAAAACTTATACTATTTATCTTTAAAAAGGGCGTTATTTGGCGTTATATTGAAGAGCTGGCCTTTCATTATAAAATAAAGAAAGGGCGATTGGCTGAAAATATTGTTGACAAAGGCTCGGCCAAGCCTCAACACTCAATAAAGTCAGCCGCACGCCCCCCTTATCTGTATACAATAATCTATCTATACTATACAGTAGCATAGATAACACGTATATCTAATAAAGGGTTGCGGGGCTTTCTCTGTGCATTGAGTGTCTCGAAAAATTTGGCCGATTTTTGTCAACTCGCACAAATATCGCACGCAACACAAGGCTTCTAACTTAAAAGCCTTTTATTGTCGCAAATATACGTATTAAAAATATTTTAGTCTATGATAATCCATACGTTTTCTATTTTATCATTGTTTTACTACCAACAAAGAAAGAATAAGTAGATAAAAACCTACGCTTTTACCTTTTGCTTTTCTGTCTTAATTACTAGCTAGGCAAATATATGATATATTCTTTAATTATAATTGATTATTAAGAAAAAAATCAAGATGGCAATCCATTAAACAGTACGAAGACTACTACCCTAAAGTCTACGGAATGACCTTACAAAACTCTTTTAACTCTTCCTTTATACTACTAAGCTCTCTTTCCATAGATTGTTTGCTGCTTTTCACCTCATCTTTTACAATGTTCAAGACACGCTTAAAACCATAATAAGGCATAAGAAACGGGAACAACAGACCGCTGATCAAGACAAACAAAATCACAGTGATTTTAAGCGCAACAAAATCCTCATAGGTAAAACAAACAGAAGATACATCATCTGATAGCGCACACCCACCGGTCGTTACCACAGCAAAAAGAAATGATATAAGAAACAATCCCCCAAAGTGTTTGAAAACATATTCATAAGTATAGAAGCCAAACTCATAATGGCTCTTAGCTTTTAACCATGCCATTACACATATAGGTATTCCTATAGTGAATGATATTAAACATTTAGCCCAGATAATAGGGATAAAAGTTGACAAGAACAAACAAGTCGCATAAAACATAGGAAATGCGAAACACATCCATTTCCACCTTATCCACCTAGAAACAAACACTTTCGTTTTTTGAGAAGAACCTTCTTCAGTCTCTATCCGTATATCTCTAAAGAAAATCTTCCACATCATCAACCAGAAAATACCCGAGAAAGCCACAAAGATAGTCAAAAAGGAAACAACAAAATCGCTCGTTCCCGCAACTCCCACAACAATCTCATCACAAATAAAAACTGTTAAGCAGAACAAAAGCGCATATAACGGAGCTATAACCTGTTCTTTTGACCTTTGAATTTTCTCTATCAAGTCATGAGCTGGCTTCAAGAATTTAGAGGAATATCCGGATTTAAGTTGATCGAACGTAGCTTGAAGTTTCATATCCATAGCCATAGCACTAATTAGCAACTGCTTGCATTCTGGTCTTGTTTTCGCCTCTACACGCAATTCATTTATATAGCGCTGCAATAGTTTATAATCAGAGTTTGCCGGCACATCGTTGATCACATCGAACCCCACTGCTTTATCCAAAGATTTGATCTCTTCATCAATACGTTTTCCTATCTCATCAAGAATACTATGTATAAAATTACTTTTGTCCAAAATGACACATAATACAATCAATGATGCCAATATACCAATAAATGTCTGGCTTCCTCCAAGAAACAGCATACCAACCTTCTACTAATTCAACTTGATCTCCTCACCGACCAACGACATCGACTTAAAAGTAGCTTTTACCTTGCTCAAAATCTCTTCAGGTGGATTTATCGCACATGTAGCTTCGTGCGTCTGCGGATTTCTTTCCATTCTAACAATGTTGGTATCCGTATATGAGACATGCGCCATATCGCTTTTCAAGAATAAATTATCTTCCAATTTAAAAAGACGTATCTTCTCGGAACTTACTCCATCACTAAAAACACGAAGATCGATTAAATCTCTCAAGAACTTACGATCAAACCTTTCAAAATAAATATTCAAGGATACATTGGGACGGTTTATGAACTCTCTCAAAGACTTAATAACCTTTTTCTTGATCTCATCTCCTAATGCAGTCTCTCCTTCCTTGAGATCATAATTACTATCTTGATTGATATGATTGTAGAATCCCTCACGGAAAACAGACATTTCGCCACAATACATATTAATCACATTTGATTTATTAAGCATAAAGCATTCAATAACAGCATTATGAGCACGGTCATGGTTCATAACAAAATCCATCTCTCCACGGTCAAAAGTATCGCAGAGATTATCATAATATTCATTTAGATCTTCTAATCTCATCAAAAAGCACAGTATTTAACTATATGGGAAACATCGTTTTATCCTTAAACATCTGGCAAAGATACTAAAAAACACAAACAAAATACTTTTATAGCGCAAAAAAGATTAGGTACATTGCCAAATGGCTTTTTTAGGTAGAAAGTTACCAGTTAACTAACATTTCAAATGTAAGTTAGCTTCAACGGCAAAGTAAGTTAACTTCATTGGCAAAGTAAGCTAACTTAAATGACCAAGTAAGTTAACTTCATAAATCCGGGTTGAAATCCGCAAACGACATACAACACGCGTCTACACTCCCAACACTATATAACCGCTATGGATATTTGGAGTATTGATAATAGGCGGTTTACTTCTGTTATCCGTAACTCCAACCTTATCAGTCAACAAGCCTTTCATTAAAAGATAAGCACATCATGATGGCACGACTGTGCCATCCCAATGGCACACCATTGCCATAAGGAAGGCACAGCTATGCCACGCTGATGGCACAGCCGTGCCACGATATGGAAAATGATTGGCACTGTGGAAGTCTGTTAACTAAACAGTTAAGGATGGATAAATAATTATTCCCCTAACTTATCAAGCAACTCATACGACGGAACGAAGAAAAGAGTTCCCGTTATCGGCGTGCTGAAGTCCAGCAGACGATCCGTATTGCCTACAGGATCACCGACGAACATATTCTCCAGCATTCGTCGGGTGGTGCTGAACGTGCTGGCATAGGCGATAAAATAGGTACCGTATTCACCTTTGGAGGTATGGGCGAATGGCATGTTAGCACGGACTATTTTCAGATCGTCTCCGATGTTCGTCACGGCGTTATGGGCGTTCTTCGGTTTTTCCTCATCTGATAGCTCAACATCGTTGAATTTACGGCGACCGATGACTTTCTCTTGCTCTTCCACTGGAAGCGCATTCCATGCCACCATATCATGAATGTATTTTTGCACAAATACATAACTTCCGCCCATAAACTCGGGGTCCTCATCGCCTATTACCGCGAAACGATAGGGGTCTTCATCCACGGCAGGATTCTCCGTACCGTCCACGAAACCGATAATCGCCTTACCGTCTCTATACCGAAAACCGTGGGTCTCATCGATCGATTCCACGACACCTCGCAGTTTCTGGTCTATAATGGAGGCGAACTCAAAGCACAGTCCCATCTGCTTACAGCGGATGTGGAATAGTAAATCCCCGGGGGTAGAAACAGCCGTAAGCTTAACTCCTTTGATCTCTTCAAACGGTTGCAATTCTTTGGGGTTTCCTTGCTCCGGAAAGAAACGTTTCCAAGCATCCGCCCCGAATCCTATCGTACAACTGAATTGCATATCAGGATAGCGATTGCGCATACTACGTATCAAAGCGGAGAAATTAGCGCACACGTCCTTTACCTTATCAATCGTGTCGGGGAGATCTTTTAGAGCATAGACAATGAAAACCGCATTCTCGCCCGGTTTTTGGGTAACATCTTGCGGATAGTTAGCGTTCAATGGATTTTGTAGAGAGTTCATAGCACATCTTTAATTATATTGTTATTATATGGATATAACTCTATAGATGCGCTCTTGTTCAAGGAAATGTAACGAAAAATGTCCTAGCGGTTATTTTTCAATATCTATTTGTAGAGACGGGGCGTGCCCCGTCTCATCCCTTCAAAATAGTAACTAAAGAATACTATCAGTCTGTGGGAGACGGGGCACTCCCCGTCTCTACAACTGGGTAGTTATTTCACCTCCACGCTGATTCTCTGCGTGATATCTGAGGCGGAGGCTCCTAGTTGGAGGATGAACTCGCCGGGTTCTACGACGAATTGGCTTTGTGCCTCACTATAGAAAGCTAAAGAGGATACGGGGATGTCCAACGTGATTCGCCGACTCTCACCGGGTTTAAGGAATACCTTCTTGAAGCCTTTTAACTCCTTGACCGGACGCATCACGGAGCAAACCGGATCGCTTACATACAATTGGGCCACCTCAGCTCCTTCACGGTCTCCGGTATTAGTTAGGGTGAAAGTCGCTTGGATCGTGTCCGCTTGATCATACGTCTTTTTATCCGTATTCAGATTGGAATAGTTGAATGTCGTATAGGATAAGCCGTAACCGAACGGATAAACGACCGGAAGCCCCTTCGTATCGAACCAGCGGTAACCTACCAAGATATCTTCCTCATAATTCACTTTCAGATCCCTGCCGGGGAAGTTGCCCAACGCATGCGCCGGAGATTGATCCAAGCTCACGGGAGTGGTGAACGGCATCTTACCGCTCGGATTCACCTTGCCGGATAATACGTCTACCAAGGCATTTCCTCCTTCCATACCGTTGAACCAAGCCCAAACGATAGCCGGGGAACAAATATCTACGGCGGCCATATTCAACGGCGATCCGGCGATCATGACCACGATCGTACGAGGATTCGCCTTTACCACCTCTTGAATCAACTCAACCTGCCCGTATGGGATATCCATATTCAGACGGTCGAACGACTCGGTATCATAATCATGGTTCAAACCACAAACCAAAAGGGCCACGTCACTCGTGCGGGCAACCTCTACCGCCTCTTTCAATAACGCGTCGCTTTCCTGTGTCTTGGAAGAGAAAGTACCAGAGCTTTGCCCATTATTGCTACCCTCCACGAAAGTAGATAACTTCTCATAACCTTGGGCAAAACGGATATCCACCTTATCGCCCCATTTCGCACGAAGCGCCTCTAATGGAGTTACCTCATAAACCGCCTTGATCTCGGAACTCAAGCCACCATTGGAATGTTTGCGGGTAGCGTTATCGCCAATTACCGCCAGACTCTTGATCGAGGAGAAATCCAACGGGAGAAGATTATTCTGGTTCTTCAATAAGACAATGGCTTCGGCAGCCGCGTCGTAAGTGGCTTGCTGATGCTCTTTCGTATTCATGGAGCCGGGGCCGAAACGCTTTTTCGGGTCCAAGACATTCGTCTTGATCATCACACGTAAGACATCGCCCACCTTCTCGTCCACCAAGCTCATAGGAATCTTACCAGATTTAACAGCCTCGATCAAGGGGTTGGCATAATACCAATCCTCATATTTATCGATCAGCGTGCCCATCTCCAGATCCAAGCCGGCCTCCATAGAAGGAACCGTGCTATGGGCGGCTCCCCAGTCGGTTACATATACGCCATCGAATCCCCATTCATTCCGAAGGATCTTGCGAACCAAGTAGTTATTCTCCGCGCAGAACTCCCCACGGAATTTATTATAAGCGGCCATTACCGTCAAGGCGCCTCCCTCCTGTACGGCCGCCTTGAAAGCGGGTAAATAAATCTCACGCAAGGCACGCTCGCTACATTCCACATCGACAGTCGTACGGTTTGTCTCTTGGTTATTCACGGCGAAATGCTTTACGCTGCAAGCCACGTCACGGCTCTGCAAGCCTTTGATATAAGCGACCGCCAATACGGAGTTCATATAAGGATCCTCGCTCATATACTCGAAGTTACGGCCACAAAGCGGGGAGCGAATGATATTCACGCCCGGGCCCAGCAATACGTCCTTCTTACGCCAGCGAGCCTCCTCGCCCAGCACCTCGCCCCGACGGTAAGCCAACTCCGGATTCCAAGTGGCGGCGAAAGCCGTGCCGGTCGGGAAATAAGAGGCGGAATCATTTGTCCAACCCGCATATGCCCAGTCGTGGCGATTGATCTCCGCACGTACCCCGTGAGGCCCGTCGCTCAAGCTCCACTCGGGAATCCCCAGACGCTCTACTCCGGCAACATAGAATTTTGAGTTACCATGCAATAATCCGACCTTTTCCTCCAAGGTCATCTTCTTAATCAGTTTCTCGATACGTTTCTCCATTTGTACCTTCTCTTTATCCGTGACCTGCGAGCTCGCAGCAGCCGTGTTCAAGAATAGCCCGCAAGCGATCACGCCTATTATCTTTTTCATTTCCTTTTTATTTATAGGTTTATTATTGCGCTTGAATCGTTACCGTCGCCTCGGGTAAGCCCTCGGCTATGGCTTTTAAGTGGATGTCGCCTTGTCCGCCCTTGTTCCGGATCACGACCAAGGCTTTTCCGTAGTAAGCTTGCCGTTTCGGTTTACGGAGGCTGTTCGGATCGTTCGGATCTCCGTTATCCGTTCCGGCGATCTCACCCGGGCCCTCCACGGAGAAACGGATCAACGGGGTAGCGTCGGGAACCCGGTTACCATCGATATCGCATACATCTACGGTTACAAACGATAGGTCCGAGCCATCCGCTTGGATGACACTACGATCCGGGGTCAAGACCAAACGGGCCGGCTCTCCTGCCGTATGGATCTCTTTCACCAAGACCTCCTTACCCCCTAAGCGGGAGACGGCTCTCAAGGTTCCGGGCGTAAAAGGCACACGCCAAGAGACATGATAGGTACTGTCCGTTTTTTGTCGTACGCCTAGGCTCTTTCCGTTTAGGTATAGTTCCACCTCATCGGCATTGTTATAATAGGCCCAGATATCCACCGGTTCGCCTTCTTTCCAGTTCCAATGCGGGAAAATGTGCAATACGGGTTCATCCGTCCACTCGCTTTTATACATATAATATACATCCTTCGGGAAACCCGCCAGATCCACGATACCGAAGAAGCTGCTCCGGCTGGGCCACCAATACGGGGTAGGCTCTCCCAAGTAATCGAAACCCGTCCAGACGAACAGGCCGGATACATGCGGAAGCGTCTTCACCAGATGCCAAGTCTTCTCGTGTGTAGAGCCCCAAGGTACATGGCAATTATCATAAGAGGAGCAAACATGCTCGGGAGCCTCGAAAGGCTTGTCCCACGATTCCGGACGGATATAAATATGATCGGACGGCATCTCATAATAGCCACGGGTCATCAAGGCCGAGGTAGATTCGCTCACGATCAGTTTCTTTCCGGGGAAATTCCGGAGAAACGGCTCGAAATATCGCTCATGGTAGTTGAAGCCCAGCACATCCAAGGCATCCGAGCGGAACAGATGATTCGCAGGGTTTACCTCGTTACAGCCGGCGGTAACGACCCGGGAGGTATCCAGCCGTTTCACGATAGCCGCCAGATGACGGGTGATCAAGGATTGACGACTAAGGGTCGTATCCTTCAGCAAAGCGGGATCGATGGCATGACCGGCATTCAAGATCAGGTTCGCCGCTTGCAGATCCAGCTCGGTAGCGTCGGCATGACTCCATTGCTCAAGTACCTCATTGCCTATACTCCACATGAAAACAGAGGCGTGATTCCGGTCACGCAAGATCTCGTCCGTCAAATCCCGCTCGTGCCACTCCGCGAAATACCGGGCGTAATCGTACGGAGACTTACGGCGTTCCCACATATCGAAAGACTCATCCTGTACCAGAAGGCCCATACGATCGCAAAGATCCAGCAACTCGGGTGCCGGGGCGTTATGGCTGGTACGGATCGCGTTCACACCCATCTCCTTCATGATCTGTAGCTGGCGCTCGATAGCCCGTGTATTCACGGTGGCACCCAGACAGCCTAAATCATGATGCAGGCAAACCCCTTTTATCTTCAAAGGCTTATCATTCAAATAAAAGCCGGTAGCGGAATCCCAACGGAACGTACGCAATCCGAATACCGTCTCATAACGGTCTACCACCTTGCCGGCCACTTTCACTTCCGTGACGGACGTGTAGAGCGAGGGAGAATCGGGACTCCAAAGTTTGGGATTTGGGATCGAGAACTGATGATCGACAGATGCCTCCCGCATACAGGCGTCGTAACAGGGCGTATACGGTACCCGTAACAGAGTTGTTACGGGTGCCGTAACAACTCTGTTACGGTCATCGTAAATAGAGGTAGAGACTTCGGCCTCCCTATCCGCCTCCGAGCTATTCCTTATTCTCACCTCCAAGGAGAAGGTAGCCTCCTCCGGTGAGATCCTCATATCATGCACGAAAGTACCCCAGTTGTCCACATGTACCGGATTCACCTTCACCAGCCATACGTTACGGTAGATACCGGAGCCTGAATACCAGCGGGAATTCGGCTGCTCGCTATTATCCGCCTTCACGACAATCACGTTCGGTTGGCTTCCATACCTCAAATAAGGCGTCAAGTCATAACGAAACGATACATAACCATTCGGGCGGAATCCCAGCGAATGACCATTGATCCAGACCTCGCTATTCCGGTAAACCCCGTCGAAATCAACATAAACAACCTTACCCCGATCCGTCTCCGGAAGGGTAAATGTCTTTCGATACCAACCAATCCCGCCCGGTAGCGCGCCGCCGCCCGGGGTAGACGGGTTATCGAGGGAGAAATCCCCCTCGATACTCCAATCATGCGGTAAAGATAAGATACGCCAAGTGGAATCATCGCTGTCCGGGGATGAATAATCCTGAACGCTATCCGACAAGGCAAACTTCCAATCGTCATTCCATGAGCTACGTTCACGCACCTGCTCCCCGGTGGGGGAACAGGCGGTGAGCAATAGGCCCAGAAGCCACGCAAGTGGCCGATTCATCAGTGGTATCATTAGTGATTATATAGTTTAATTGATACTACCCAGTTGTAGAGACGGGGCGTGCCCCGTCTCTACAACTAGAGGTTTACCTTGGTAAGATATTGTCACGTCCTTGCCAGCGGGGTTCTCCGGCGTGATGAGACGTACCGTGATCTGACGCTCGCGGATCATGCCCGGATAGTCGCCCTCCCGTGCGCCGATCGTGAGCGTTCGCCTCGCATCATCATAAACAAACGGGATGGTAGCGTAATTTCCTTTCTCGTAATCGTAGGTCACGCCATTATCCTCATATAAGGTGAAGGAGCCGTCGGCACCGGCGTAAACAGAGACGATTAAGTCTTTCTGTTCCTCTTTCGTAGACTGGATTACCTTTCCGGTCGGTACGATAGAGCCGGCTCTCACGAACAAAGGCATACGCTCATAAGGAGCATCCACATGTATTGTCGTCCCGCCTTGTATACGCTTGCCGTTGTAGTAATCGTACCAAATGCCTGACGGGAAATACACCTCACGGTCGCGAGCCTTATACTCATACACCGGGCATGCCATGAAGGCCGGGCCAAACATAAACTGGTCGTCTATATCGTAAGTCTTCTCATCGTCCGAATAATCCATCACCAAGGCACGCATGATCGTATAATCCTCAAAATGCGTCTTGGAGGCCAAGCTATAGATATACGGCATCAATTGATAGCGCAACTCGGTATAATACTTCATCGATTGGTACGTAGGCGATCCTTCCGGAGCGATATTATAGATCTCGCGGCAAGGATATTGCCCGTGGCTACGGAACAACGGACAGAAAGCTCCGAACTGATACCAACGGTTGTTCAACTCCCTCCATTCCCTCAAATCCTCGCTACCTTCCTTAGCGGCCATATAACGGTTCTCCACGCTGAAGCCACCGATATCCATCGTCCAGTAAGGAATACCGGACATGGCGAAGTTCAAGCCGGCGCTGATCTGCGCTTTCATATCTTCCCAGCGAGTACCGATATCGCCACTCCATGTAGCGGTAGAATAACGTTGCTGGCCGGCGAAACCGGAACGGGTCAATAGGAATACACGGTCATCCGGGTTTACGCTACGTTGTCCGTCGTAGATCGCCTCGGCGTTAGCCAAAGCGTAAGCGTTGAAGTATTTCGCAGAAGGGCCCAGATAAGTAGGTCCGCAAAGCGCCTTCCGGTATTCGATGTCCGTATTATCCTGTACGTTCGGCTCGGAAGCGTCCATCCACCAAGCGTCGATGCCCAAGGAATACAGATGCTCGTTCATCTGTCTCCAGAAAAGCTTGCGGGCCTCCGGGTTGTACGCGTCATAGAAAGAGCCGATATAACCCGGATAAATCCAGTCGCGGATACTATCCTTAATCGCCTGCTGATACATAGCACCCAGCGCATCCAACTCTTTATAATGCTCTGTCGTATAATAGAACTTCGGCCATACGGAGATCATGATACGGGCATCCTTATCGTGGATTTCCTGAATCATGCCTTTCGGGTCCGGGAAACGTTCCTTATCAAACTCGTGGCTACCCCATGCGTCTACCGGCCAATAGCTCCAATCCTGTACGATCACATCCAAGGGAACCTGCCGCCGGCGGTATTCGTTCAAGGCGGTCAATAGCTCCTCTTGCGTCTTATAACGCTCACGGCTCAACCAGAATCCCATCGCCCATCTCGGCATGATCTGGCTCTTGCCCGTAACCGTGCGGTAACCGCTGATCACCTTATCCATGGAAGACTCTCCGTTGATGAAGTAGTAATCGATATCATCCCCCATTTCCGACCAGAAAGCCAACCGCTCCCGCTCCTCCTCCGGTAGCGGAGATAATACCTTCAAGCCGATATAAGAGACATCGCCATCCGGCAACCATTCGATACGGATCGGATAGCGTTTGCCCTTTTCCAGATCGGCCGTAGCCTTGTAATCATTCGGGTTCCATGCCGCACGCCAACGTTCCGGGATGATCTCTTCATTATTCACAAATACCTTGGTATAACCGGCGTAATGTAGTTTGAAATGATAAGTACCCGTCTCTTTCGCCTCGATCTCGCCCTCCCAAGTAGCGGAAGCGCTCGGCTTCGGGAAGTCTGCCGGCAGGTTCTTGATGGTTTTCAGATTCTCATAATCTACCTTATCTTCATCCCGCTGGATTAAAACGGAATTCTTCGCCTTATCCGTATAGTAGGTAGCGGTCAACGCCCCTGCCCTCCCGTCTTTTCCGTATAGACCAAAGACATCGCCCAAATCGGCGTATGGACGCTTGTCGCCGAAACGGCTCAAGGAATAGTTATGCCAAAGTACACCATACCCTTTTGAGGAAACGATAAACGGCACGCTCACCTTCGTGTTATATTGGAAAAGCTCCTCGTTCTTGCCTTTGTAGTTGAACTCATCGCTCTGATGCTGTCCTAGGCCGTAAAGCCCTTCCTCGTCCTCGCTCTCAAATACCTGACGTAAGGTATAACCTTTGGTTCCTTCCACCTCGATCGGCGTAAATTCCTTGCCTCCGTTTGTCTTCTCACGAAGGATCGTGTGTCCGTTGGCGTCGGTAAAGCGAACCTCTCCGGTCTCCCGTGAAAGACGGGCCTGTGTGGTTTGCGTACTTACGATGATCGTATCCCCCGAGGTCGTTATCTGAAACGATGGGGCGGGTAACGATTTCGTGTCCTTGATCAAGTTCACTTGGTTGGAAAACTTACCATCCGGAGAGGCGATTACCCGGATAATATCATCAGAGATTACTTCCAATTTAACAGCCTTCGCCTGTCCGGAACGGATATCGGCGACCAAGCCATTCTCGACCTTCCGGTAAGCGGAATCAGTCATGCAGGAAGTCAGCAGGGAAAGCCCTAACGTGAATACCGCGATGTGTTGTTTCATATTCTATAGATTCTTTAATTATTTCCGATCAGCAATGAGTCCGAACAGGTTTTTCCATACAAGAAAAATGGTTCTTCATTCGTTGGCAAAATTAAAGGGTTCGCGGCGGACAGGAAGCCATAAATGTTTTGGGTTATGGGGAGAACCGTAAAAAGGTAGGGGAAGAATGTTTATTTTAAGGGGATATTTTGTTATATCCCCTAATTACGTGGCATTTATTTAGAAAAAGTTTATTTATGATAGTCAGAGGGAAGCCTTCCGAACTCATCCTTAAAATACTTCCGGAATAACTTCACATCATTGAAACCGCACTCCAGCGCGACCTCGTTGACCCGCATCTGGCTCTTCTCCAATAACTGCGCCGCACGCTTCAAGCGCACCGTACGGATCAACTCTACCGGAGTCTTACCCGTGATGGAAAGGCATTTCTTGTAGAAGTTCACACGACTCATGCCCATCTCCCGGCTCAACCGTTCTACAGACAACTCCGGATTGGCGATCTGCTCTTCGATATAGGCGATGGCCTTACGCATCAACTCCTCATCCATGGAGCTAGCTTGTACTTCCGTCAAGGCGATGCCCATGGTAGAGGACTGCATAAAGGCCTTTTGCATCTTCTTCTTCATCTCGATCAAATGCCGCACCTTCAAGAGAAGCATCTCCATATTGAATGGCTTGCTGATATAATCATCCGCACCGGCTTCCAGACCGACCAGTTGGCTATCTTTAGCGGACTTTGCCGTCAGTAGGATCACCGGGATGTGGGAAGTCCGGATGTCTCCCTTGATCCGGCGGCATAAAGTGATACCGTCGGTGATAGGCATCATCACGTCGCTGATCACCATATCCGGCAGCTCCTCCGGAATGAGTTTCCACGCATCTTCTCCATCCGCCGCCGTAAGTACCGAATAAACGCCACTCAAGCTTAACTTCATAAATTCCCGGAAATCCGTGTTATCGTCTACGACCAGCAACGTAGGTCTTTCCGCCGGAGACGCATCCTTATCAGCGATCTCCGCATGCTCCTCAACCGGAGGCAAGATATCCCCTTCGGCAATTCCTTCTGGAGCCGAGATAATATCTTGGTTGTCCAAGGGGATCACCGGCAGCGTAACCGTAAACGTACTACCCGCTCCCGGCTCGCTTTTCACGGTTATCGTCCCATGATGCATCCGCACGAATTCCCGGCATAGGTGCAGGCCGATACCCGTACCTACCACGGGATTTCCCTTATCCGGGGAAGACACCTGATAAAAGCGATCGAAGATAGCTCCTTGTTTATCCGCAGGAATACCGATACCGCTATCCGACACCTCGATAACCAG
Source organism: Parabacteroides sp. Y3-G-102 (assembly GCF_023656845.1). Taxonomy (NCBI): domain Bacteria; kingdom Pseudomonadati; phylum Bacteroidota; class Bacteroidia; order Bacteroidales; family Tannerellaceae; genus Parabacteroides; species Parabacteroides sp. Y3-G-102. The sequence continues at coordinate 14,347 of NZ_JAMOKU010000057.1, forward strand.
TTTGTTCTCTCCCTCCTTCTCCAACCGCAAGCTAAGCGTCACCGAGATAGTACCTCCCTCCGGCGTAAACTTAAAAGCGTTACTCAGTAGATTAGAGACGATCTTGAAGACCTTATCCGTGTCAAACTTCATTGGGAGAGACGTGAAGACCGAGGAGAAAGAGAAATGAATCCGCTTTTGCTCCGAAAGCTCCTTGAAGGAATAAGCCACGTCACGCACGAACGGGACAATATCGCCGGTAGACAAGACCAAGCTATCCCCTTGCATATCGATCTTGCGGAAATCCAATAACTGGTTCACCAATTTAAGCAACCGGTCGGCGTTCCGGTAGATCAACTTCAATATTTGCTGGGATTCCATGTCTTTCTCCGTTTTCATCAACTTCTCCAAAGGAGTCATGATCAATGTTAGCGGCGTACGGAACTCATGGCTTACGTTCGTAAAGAAACGAAGCTTCATCTCGTCCACCTCATGCTGCTGACGCACAGTAGCCCGTTCTTGCTCCTCCTCCAACTTCTTTTGCTGGATACGGAAAATAAAACGTATCACGCCATACGCCAATAATATACCAGCTATGATATACAACGCTATTGCCCATCCGGTAGCCCAGAACGGAGGCAAGATCGTGATCTGCAAGCTCGTGATCTCCTTGCTCCAAATCCGGTCGTTATTCATCGCCTTTACCTTGAAAGTGTAAGTTCCCGGGTTCAAGTTCGTATAGGTAATACGACGTTCCAAGGCGCTTACGGTAGTCCATTCCGAGTCGAAGCCCTCCATCTTAAAAGCATATTTATTCTTCAAAGGAAGGAAATAGCAACAAGAAGAGATGGTAAAGGAGAAATTACGTTCCGTATAATTCAGTTTCAATTGCTTGGTACAGGTGATATCTTTATCCAAAATCACATGCCCGTCATACGCCTCTCTCGCCGTTATCGGGACATTATTCACCATAAGTCCGGTTATCACCGCCGGTGGAGCATAGCTATTATAACGTATCCGGGCAGGATCAACGAAGGTAAGACCGTTTGTCCCGCCAAACGCCAACTCACCCGTTTCCAGTCCGCAAGCGCTATTCACGTTAAACACACGTCCTTGAACGCCCTCATTCTCATCATAGCTATTCCAATCGAACGTATAATTATTATCCGTATCCCGATTCGGAACGATATTCAATAAGCCGTTCTTCGTTCCCACCCAAACCGTATGATATTTATCCTCCAAGATAGACATGATGCTGTTATCCGGTAATCCGGAAGAATGGTTCAACCGATACATCTTATCATTCAACCTATCATATATATGTAGCCCATGATTACTCCCGATCCATACCCATTGGCGGCTATCACAAAATACGACATTGATGATTTGATCCTCAAACACGGAACGTCCATCCTTCGTGCCGTTAAAAGAAGTAACAGTCCCCGTCTCCGGGTTGATCCAGTTCACTCCTAAAGAAGTTCCAACGACAATATTCCCCTTCTCATCCCCGGAAAGGCTATATACGATATCCGAGTTAATCGCATTCTCCTTATCCCCCATACGATAATACGTCCATTTCCCGGTAGATTGATCCAAGCAATCCAGGCCGCCTTCCAACGTACCGATCCACAAACGATTCTTGGCATCGACATACAAACTATACACGCTATTATTGGATAAGCCGTCCTTACTGCCCGGGATATCCCGATAATGCTTGAAACGTTTCCCGTCAAAACCGGTCAACCCCTCCATATAAGTACCCAGCCATAACTTGCCATCCAAATCTTTCGCCATACTAATCACGACATCGCCGGAGATAGCGTTCTCGCTTTCCCGCCCCGCCCGGTAGCGGACATACTCCCCGGTTTCCCGATCGTAACGTAATAGGCCGTTTCCGCTAGTACCGATCCACAGATCCCCTTCTTTATCTTCTACGATACAATTAAAGTCATTGTTAAAGATATCCCGCATCAACTCCAAAGGGTACCGGATAGTCTGGAATTTAAAAATGCTCTCATGATAATAGTTGATGCCGTTTTTATAAGTGCCGGCCCACATAATCCCCGTATCATCCCGATACAAGCAGATCACGCTATTCTGGCTCAAACTCGTTTGGTTAAACGGGTTATTTCGTATATAACGCATCCGGTCCAGACGTTTATCCAAGATATTGATACCGCCATGATCGGTAGCGATCCAGATATTACCGTTCATATCCTCCGCCACGTCACGCACCATTATAGAGGATAAAGCGACCGGGGTTTCGGTCGTATAATGTTTCCACTCCTTGCTTTTGGGATTTAGGCGAAAGAGACCTCTACTATATCCGGGATTTAAGAAAAACCACAGATCCCCGTCACTATCGGCGAACACATAGAATAACTGGGCATTCGCATATTGAGTCAGATACTCATCCCGATAGACAGGTTCTCCGGATGCCTTATCGATCCCCTCTACCACTCCCGAGGTATGGACTACATATAGACGATCGCCCACGTCACTCATATCACAAACCCGGCCATCCTCTTTATTTAGCGGATACGAATAAATCTTTCCCCTCGCTTGATCATAACGGCAAAATTCATTCGTATAGGTAGCGAAATAGAGTTGTTTATCATTGTCGACAAATATCTTAGCGGGAGGATTCTCTAGACGTAAGCTATCTAATATTTCCTTCTCCGGAATAAAACGGTCATTATCGGGCTCATATACGCAAAGTTGGTTCGTATTATAGGTAATCCAAATACGCCCATCGGCGGTTTCTTGAAGCTCGGAGACATGCTCCTCCCTAAAAGGCAACCCGCTTTCCTTGTATTTATAATGCTTAAACTCATACCCATCAAAACGGTTCACCCCAGAAGTGGTACCCAACCACATAAACCCCTTCCGGTCTTTCAGGATACAAGTGATCTCATTGGAAGACAGACCGTCCTGTACTCCCAGACGGTTGAAAAGAATATCTTCCGCCGCTAGTCCGGATCCCAACATTCCCCAAGACAGGATCATTATGATACAGAGTAGAGTTTTCGTTTTCATACTTAGCAAATATAGATATTTCCCGAGAACGAACCAAACCAACCTGTATCTAATTCTGCTGCAACGCGGGTTGCAGTAAACATACACGTAAAGTATCTATATATAAGAACATGATTATTAAAAATTATCCCGTACATTTGTCTTTCGATTGGAATAGAAATGAATAAGGCGCAATGATTGTTGTAAGAGATTTTGACAGACTGAAAGGAAAGGAACTGGTGGCTACGATCGGATTTTTCGATGGTGTGCATCTAGGACACCGTTTCTTAATCGACGAGATGAAAGAGATTGCCAAAGCACGTAACCTGCCATCGGCCGTAATCACCTTCCCGGAACATCCCCGGGCCGTATTGCACGCGGATTACCAACCGAAGCTATTAAATTCTTTCGAGGAAAAGTTACAGCAATTAGAGACTACCGGAGTAGATTATTGCATCGTATTGGATTTTACGATCGAGCTATCCCGGCTCTCGGCCAAGGAATTCATTACCTCTATTTTAGCGAAGAGCCTGCATGTAAAGACCTTATTGATCGGATATGACCATCGTTTCGGGCACGATCGGACGGATGGCTTCGAGCAATATGTCGTTTATGGCACCGAATGTGGTATCGAGGTGCTGAAGGCATCTCCCTATGACGAAGGGAATACGGCCGTCAGCTCTTCCGAGATCCGGAAATTACTTCAAGCCGGAAATGTAGCGGAAGCCGCTTATTTACTGACCTATCCCTATCAATTGCTGGGCCATATCGTCAGCGGCTATAAAGTGGGACGCACGCTAGGATTTCCCACGGCGAATATACGGGTAGATGAGCCTTTTAAAGTCATTCCGGGTATTGGCGTATATGCCGTATGGGTGGAGGTGGAAGGCAAACGATATAAGGGAATGCTTTATATCGGTGACCGTCCGACACTCAATAATGGGAAGGACATATCCATGGAGGTCAACATTCTGGATTTCTCCGGAGATATCTACAATGATAGCATTCGTGTTTCATTCGTTCAATACGTACGCGGAGACATCAAATTCGATTCCTTAGAAGAATTGAAAGCCCAACTGGAGAAGGACAGATGCACCGTAAATAATTTATTATAATATGGAAAGATATTACGAAGCGATTGATTTATTAAAAGGCATGATCTCCCGTCCGTCTTTCAGCCGGGACGAGACCGCCGTAGCGGATTTCCTGCAAGCAGAATGGAAAAAGGCCGGACAAAAGGTGTTCCGCAAAGGCAACAACCTGTGGATCATCGCCCCGGATTTCGATTTCGGTAAACCGACCCTTTTACTCAACTCCCATATAGACACCGTCAAGCCCGCTTCCGGTTGGACCAAAGACCCGTTCACTCCCGAAGAGACCGAGGATGATCAATTATATGGACTGGGCAGTAACGATGCCGGGGCGAGCGTAGTCTCCCTCTATGAAGCCTTCTGCATCTTAAGCGAGAAAGAGCAACCTTATAATCTAATCTTCCTCGCGTCTTGTGAGGAAGAGGTATCCGGGAAGAATGGCATTGAAAGCGCATTGGCCGAGCTTCCTCCTATCTCCTTCGCTGTCGTAGGTGAACCCACGGGTATGCAACCCGCCGTAGCCGAGAAAGGGTTAATGGTACTGGATTGCACCGCTATCGGAAAGGCCGGACATGCCGCACGTAATGAGGGCATCAATGCCATCACTTTAGCGATGAAGGATATAGAATGGTTCAGCACCTATCAATTCCCGGAGAAAAGCGACTTCCTCGGACCGGTGAAAATGACTGTCACCATCATCCACGCCGGTACACAACACAATGTCGTTCCCGATAAATGCGAATTCACGGTAGATATCCGCACCAACGAATTTTATACGAACGAACAGTTATTCGAGCTAATCAAGGAAAAGGTTCATTGCGAGATCAAGGCCCGCAGCTTCCGCCTTAGCTCCACCCGCACGGATCTGGATCATCCTTTTGTGCGACGGGCGATCTTGATGGGAAAAGAGCCTTTCGGCTCTCCTACGCTTAGCGACCAAGCCTTGATGCGTTTCCCCTCCGTAAAGATAGGGCCGGGAAACTCGGCACGTTCCCATTCCGCGGACGAATACATCAAGGGACCGGAGATCCGGGAAGCGATCGATACCTATGTAAGGTTACTGAATGGATTACAACTATAGCTTATGTTAAAAAAGATACTGGGGACAATAGGCTCGCGTTATCTGATAGCTTTCCTTAACCTAGCGCTGATCTTCATCAACGCAAAGGTGCTGGGAATCGAGGGCGTGGGGATGATCGGGTTGATCGTGGCCTCGGTAAATATAGCGGTAATCGTCAATGGGATTTTATGCGGGAATACGATTGTCTATTTCATGAATCGTTACTCCATGCGGACAATTTTCCTTTCCGCATATCTGTGGACACCTATCGGCTCTTCCCTAGCTTGCGGCTTCATGTATCTTACCGGGCTTTTACCCACCGGCTATCGGCTGGATATCTTCTTGTTGGCGATCTTGAGCTCTACGGTAAACGCCAATGCCCGCTTCTTGTTGGGTAAAGACAATATCAAAGGGTTTAATCTCACGTTTATATTGCAAGGAGGACTGCTATTTTTCGTCTTACTCTATTTCTATTATATATTGAAGCGCCCGGACGTACGGTCGTATGTCTGGGGATTATATGTCACGAACGGCATAGCCTTTATTGCCAGCCTATCGATGCTTGTTCCTTATTTCTTAAAGGAGACATCCCGGTCTTCCGGCAAATCACTCTACGGTCTATTAAAAGAAATGTTTGCCTACGGCCTGTGGGCCGGTGCGGACGGGTTGGCGGAAACCTGTACTACCCGACTCAATTATTTCTTGATACAACGTTTCGCCGGGTTGGGAAGCGTAGGCTTGCTAGACGCTGGGACCAAGATCTCCGAGAGTGTATGGAATATTAGTCGCAGCGTAAGTTTCATCGAATACAGTAGCGTGGCCAAGACCTCAGAGGCAACGGAACAAAAACGTATTACCTTACAGCTTTTCAAATTGACCTTTTGCGCTTTAGCCCTCGTGATGGGATGTATCTTATTGGTACCGGAATGGATATATACGGATTATCTTTTCAGCGCCGAGTTCAAAGGCATACGTAAAGTGATAGGCGGATTATCGATCGGAATCGTAGCGTTAGGCTGCAACAGCATCATCAGCCATTATTTCATCGGCAGCGGAAAGATCCGGTACAGTACGGCAAGCTCGTGCGTAGGGCTTATTGCCTTATTAATCTCCGGCTTTCTACTCATCCCGTCTTACGGGGTCGTAGGTTCCGCTATCACGACCAGTATCGCCTTTACCTCTATGCTGGTTTTCTCATTGACGGTCTTCTCCCGGCAAACACTTACACGCTGGAATGAGTTCCTTCCGAACAAAAAAGACTTCCAAGCTTGCAGAATTCATATACAAAAATCCTTGTAATTCTATCACGAATTTTATCGATAACGCCATCAAGTTCACGGAAAAGGGGACAATTACGCTTGAAATGATTTCGTGCAAGGTACAGGTCTCGGGTTATCAAAACATGGACTGTACCTTATAAACAAACTCCATCCAAACCCAATAACGGATCGCTTTTCCTAAGAACATGGAGATCGCCACGACCCATATATTAGCCCGCAAGAAACCTAGAGCGACAGCGATAAAATCACCGATACCGGGAAGAAAAACAAAGAAGCCCATCCAAGAGCCTTTTCCCTTGATCCAATCCTGCACCTTCTGTAGTTTTACCGGATCGAGTTTGAGGTATTTCTCGATCCACTCTACCTTTCCCAGCATCCCCAACCAATAGCAGCTCATTCCACCTAAGAAATTACCAAGCGTAGCGGCGATCATACAAGGCCAATAAGCCGAACCCGCCAATAATACACCCGTCAATACGACCTCGCTGCTAAACGGCAAGATCGTAGCCGCTAAGAAAGAAGCGATAAACACCCCGATATACCCGTAGGCTATAAGAAATTCCATATACGTATCATTAATAATGCGATAAACATAACTACCGAGAAATGGAACAGCCAAAAGATATATTTCCCCCGGTTCACCGTAAAAAAATGGGCGATCAAGATAGACGCCGGTACACAGGCCATTTCCAGAAATTCCTCGGACGACTGCTCATAGATAAAGAACAATCCAAACGACCAAATGGCCATGACAATCAGAAAAGAAAGAAACTGACGAGTACGCAAATTATCCTCATACTCATGTGTAACGATGTTTAATGAGGCAATGATCGTTAATCCCGCCACTAAAACAATCTGTATCCAATCTATAATTCCCGTCCCTAGTACCGCAAGGAAACGGATCTTGAATAAGGAGGTGAAAGGTATGGTAAATGCCGTGAAATCCCATTCCCAGACACACCATCCGAAAACAAACCAATAAACCGTCAAGATTCCGAACAAGGAAGCGACAAAGGTCCGGATATTCAATGTCCTGAAATTATACATCCCCAGCCAAAACAGCGGCAAGAACCAAAGGATGTGTATCCACAACAGACTTCCGATACTGATAATCAAGGATGCGTTATAAGCCTTATCCGTAGCGTCCGGGTCATGATAAGAGGTAAATAACTGATAAAGGGCCAATATCAAACAAAACACCCCGACAGATGTTGATTTCAAGGGAAAGAAATCCGGGTTTGTACTTGTCAACAAGGCATAGAAGAGAAAGGGAAGCAATGTCTTCTCACGAATCAACATCAACGCATAGTTTACCCGATGCACCAGAAACGCACCACCGGCCATCAGCAAAAAACCGATCAAATAGGTAAACAACTTACCCGGAAGAACCAGACAAAGGGCATTCCATAAAGGAGGAGCCGTCACCTCTCCATACACGGGATAACCTACCGAATCCACATACCCCACGATCCAACAAAAAATACAAGCGCAAAGCATGTACAAATGGGTCATAGGTGTCGCTATAGTATATCTACGTCCGTAATATGAAGTTGTTCCTCTTGCCATATACCTTATTCTTTCATATTCACATCCTAAAGGAATGAAATAAGTGGCAAAGGTATGAAAATATTTCTATTTGTTCGTATGAGGATTCTATACGTTACGATATTGACGTTACGATTCTTTTTATATCTACTTCCTTTCTTTTTGATTCTTATTGACCATTAATCATGACAGGAACTGTTCGTGAATCGACCAAACTAGAAGGCGAGAACGGCGATAAAACGCTCTTTTGGATGAAAATATCCTCGTTTTCATGCACGAAAGGTGGCAAAAGCCTATACATATAGTACCGTCAGGCAACGTCTATACTGCCGTTGGGCATTATAAACAGTCATGAATAGGGTTGTTAGTAGTCGTGAATGGGCATCGTAACCCTGTTAGAACCCAGTCGTAACCCTATCGGATAGCCCAAAGAAGTCAATGGATATGAATTAGGATGAATTCTTTTCGCTAGAATGAAAGGCGGTTTTTCGGTATTATACTATCAATGAAAGGATTGCTGATTTTTTCTTGCGAATTTGGCGACGAGCCGCACTTGGGTAGGGAAAAATCGATTCTCCGGAGGTTTCGTTTACAGTTTGTCAAAATGACAAATCGCTTATCGGATAGAAAGCTATCAATAACATCTTGAGGGTGTCAAAAGTCCGGTTTATTAGATTTGACACCCCCAAGTATAAACTGTTTATTTAACGATCTGATACGAACCCGCACGATACTCGTGAGCTTGGCTTTCGCCCGGAAGTGTCACGAGAGCGACCGCTCCTTCGGGAATGGTGAAATCCCAAATCCACTGGTCTCCCTCATACTTCCAAGAGCTCTTGATAATCCCTGCCGCCGAATTGTACTCCGCGTTTACGAACTCCAGACGCTTATCGGGAATCGGCTTCATGATAATGCGCTTGAATCCTGGCTCCGACGTATCCGCAGAGATACCAGCCATGGTCTCCCACATCCATTCACATACACATCCATAGGCATAGTGATTAAAGCTGTTCATGCCTTGCGGTCCCATGCCTTTATCAAGCATATAGCTATTCCAACGCTCCCAAATCGTTGTCGCCCCATTATCTACCGAATACAGCCAACTCGGATTCTTGCGCTGGAAAAGAAGCTCGTAAGCGATATCACTCATTCCATTCTCCGTAAGCGTAGGCATCAGGATGGAAGTACCCAAGAAACCTGTCTGAAGGCAATTGCCATGCTCGGCGAAGTTGTCACGCAGTCGTTTCATCATGTTCTCCTTGGCTACCCCTTCGACCAGCTTGTTCTTCAAGGCGAATAGGGCAGGCGTCTGCATGGTATTGAATATCGCCGTCTTAAATTCTCCATCGGCATTCAAGAATTTATCCAATATATACTGTTTCGCTTGAGCAGCCATCGCTTCGTATTTCTCGGCATCCCGTCCCGTCGCACGAGCCATATCGCTCATCATTCCGGCATCTATAAGCCAGTAATTCGCACTTAGATAATTCCAATAATCATAGGCTTCCGGAAGCGTTCCGGATCCATCCTTCGCTGTATGTCTGCCGCTGCAACTCTCAAGCGGCTCGTAACTGAGCCAGTCGGCCCACTGGTAATTGCCATTCTCCGCGCTGAGGGCATGATGGTCATACTTGGTCTCGTTGATATGATTGAGATATTTCTCCATCGCCGCCCAGTTCTCATCGATAATCTGAGTGTCGCCAAATTGTTTCCAGACAACCCAAGGCACGATAACTCCCGCATCCGACCAGCCCAAGCGGTTCATATCAGTAGGAGACGCACCGTATTGAGCCAATGGAGCGACACCGGGATACGCACCGGTTGGTGATTGTGTGTCACGCATATCACGCATCCATTTATGAAAGAAATCAGCGGTATTGGCAAAGAAAGTACCAGTCTCAGCAAATACCTGCGTGTCGGCGGTCCATCCCAGCCGTTCGTTGCGCTGCGGACAGTCGGTAGGAACCGAGAGGTAGTTGGAACGTTGTCCCCATAGGGTATTTGAGATCAACTGATTGACTAGTTTGTTGCCGGTCGTTATTGATCCGGTCTCCATCTGTTGGGTAATCGAGGAGACAGGAATCGACTGGATCGACCGGATACGTACCTCCTGATCGGCCGTGATCGATACGAAGCGATAACCATAGAACGTGCGATGAGGGCGATAGGTCGTATAGTCCTTATGATCCGCAAAGGTATAGTCGAGTAACATCCCGGTATCCGGAGTGCGTAGATTCAAGCGATGGCAACTACCTTCAGGCCCATCCATTCCTCGGCTCTTCGCACCATTTCCATCGTTCAATATCTCAGAAGGACGACAATTTAGTTGGGTACCCTCCTTTGCCATGAACTCGAAAGCAGGAACCGCCGCGCAATTCTGGCCAAAGTCCACGACAAGTGTCTCGCCCGGATGAACTACCATTTCCTCGCCAGCCGCATATTCTTTCGTTATAACAACCTTTCCATAAGCATCTTCACTCTCTCCGGTGACCCCTTTCCATAGATAGGCTTTTTGAGGAGAAAGCGCCAAATCTTCACGAAAATAGACCTCACCTCCATTTGAAGGAAGTATCTCTCCCTCAAATTCCGTATTCTTTTCCGGTGTCGAAAGCTTATCGAGCGTATCGTATCCCGGTAACTCACGGGCATCATATTCCTCACCATCAAAGATAGCGGCATGTTTGACCGGTCCGGCGATCCCGGCTTTCCAATCGCTCGTATTGGAACCTAAGTACGCCTTGCTACCATCCGCATAGGTAAGCTCAAGCACTCCACGGAAAGCGACCTTGGTACCCACCATTCCTTGCTGGCCACTGTATGTGATGATCTTATCGGCCCACCATCCCGGTGTCACCTGCACAGCGAAAACATTCTCCGCTCCCGCCTGTTTCGACAGGGCATTGCTTACCTCATACGTAAACGAACGCTTCGTCTTGTAGGGATGCGTAAAACCCGGTTTGAGAATCTCTTCTCCGATCAACTTCCCATTCACGTATAACTCGTATACACCCAAGCCCGTGGTCATCCAGCGTGCCGAGTTTATCTCTTTTTCATTCTTTACGACACTCACGAACCAAGCGGCACCATCGGCCGCACGCTCATTCGATCCGTTGATCTCACCCGTTATGACAGGAGCATTTGCCACGGATATCCATTCGGAATGGTTCCAAGCGGCATCATCCAATGCGAAGACACGCTTCCCCGATTCGTTCGTCTGATCAGTCGAACATGCATAGAGAGCCGCACAAACAACCCCTAAAAGCAATAGTTTTCGTTTTTTCATACGCATATTCTCTCTAATTGTCATTTACAGATCAAATCCGATATCCCGACGGAAATACTTCTTATCGAAATCGATCTGCTTAGCTCCGGCAAAAGATTGGGCCAAAGCCTCTTCCTTAGTAGCCCCATACGAACTGACCGCGATCACACGGCCGCCATTCGTCAGGATCTGGCCGTCTACCAGCTTCGTTCCGGCATGGAACACTATATTGTTCGAGGATACGCCATCCAATCCCGTGATTACCTTATTTTTCTCGTAAGCCTCCGGATAACCGCCGCTTACCAACATAACCGTAACCGCCGCGCGAGGGTCCTGTACCAATGTACGAGCCGCTAAATCGCCTTCCGCTACCCCTTCCAGCAAATCAACCAAATCGCTTTGGATACGAAGCATGACTACCTCTGTCTCCGGATCGCCCATACGACAATTGTATTCTATCACCATCGGCTCATTCTTCACATTGATCAGACCCAAGAAGATGAAACCTTTATAATCGATATGCTCCGCTTTCAATCCCTCTACGGTAGGACGGATAATACGCTCGTCCACCTTCGCCATAAAGACCTCATCCGCGAAAGGAACCGGGGAAACAGCTCCCATTCCACCGGTATTCAAGCCCGTATTGCCCTCGCCGATACGCTTATAATCTTTCGCTACCGGAAGCACCTTGTAATCGTTGCCATCCGTCAAGACGAATACGGAGCATTCGATACCATCCAAGAACTCCTCGATCACGACCGTCTTGCTCGCGTCACCAAACATTCCGCCCAGCATATCTCCCAACTCTTTCTTGGCCTCCTCCAAGTTATCGATAATCAGTACCCCTTTACCGGCAGCCAATCCATCCGCTTTCAATACATAAGGAGCGGAAAGAGATTCCAAGAACGCATAGCCTTCCTCTAAGTTTTCAGTGGAAATACTCTTATAACGAGCGGTCGGGATATGATGACGCATCATAAACGCCTTGGCGAAATCCTTGCTACCTTCCAATTGGGCACCTTCCCCACTCGGGCCGATCACGGGGATGGAGCTTAATGCCTCATCCTTCTTGAAATAATCATAAACACCCTTCACCAAAGGATCCTCGGGACCTACCACGACCATATTCACTTGGTTCGCCAACGCAAAATCCTTGATAGCGGCAAAATCATCCGCTTTAATATCCACGTTGGTTCCTACCAACGCTGTTCCCGCGTTACCGGGAGCGATAAATAACTTATCAACTTTCGGGCTTTGAGCGATCTTCCAAGCGATCGCATGCTCACGCCCACCAGAGCCTAATAACAATATATTCATATCTCTTCTAATTTTCAATTCTCAATTCTCCATTTTCAATACCCAAGGTAGTCATCGAAATACCTCGTAATCTTCTCATGCAAATGCGGACGGTCCTTACCGGTCACATTATGCTCATGGCGAGGATACACAAAGTAATCCGGATACGTATCAGCCTCTACGCAAGCCTTTAAGAAACCAAGGCTGTGTTGCCACACTACCACCGGATCGATATCCCCATGTATCATCAACAGATGGCCTTTCAGATTACCGGCCTTCAGTTTCAGGTTCGCGTTCTTATAACCTTCCGGATTATCCTGCGGGCGATCCATATAACGCTCGCCATACATAATCTCGTAATTGCTCCAGTCGATAACCGGCCCTCCGGCCACGCCCACCTTAAAGATCTCCGGATAAGTCAGCATCAAGTTCGTTGTCATAAAACCGCCATAACTCCAGCCATGTACCCCGATACGGTCGGCATCCACATAAGACAAAGATTTCAGGAACTCGACACCCTTCACTTGGTCCGCCATCTCATTGATACCCAAATTACGATGAATCACGCTCTCAAAAGCATGTCCACGATTTGCCGAGCCGCGGCTATCCACGGTAAACATCACATAACCTCTCTGTGCCATATAGAGGTCCCAACCACGAGCCCCGTTTTGCCAGTCGCCCGTAACAAGCTGGACTTTAGGGCCTCCATATACATAGACAATCGTAGGATACTTCTTCGTCTCATCCAAATCCGGCGGTAAAGTCAACCGGTAATTCAAGCGAGTCTTACCATCGGCAGCAAGGATATGTCCAACCTTGATCCGCGGCATCCGATACAATTTAAAGGGATCCGGAGCGGAAAGTAAGGTAGAAATCACCTTAGCGTCCTTTACACGGATTAAATCGATATCCCTCGGGGTAGAAGGAGAACTTACATAATCAATCGCATATTCGCCGGAGGGACTCAGCAACCAACGGTGCACGCCCACTTTCCAACTCAAGCAATTCATGATATCACCCGTTCTCAAATCCGTCTCCCAAATATAACGTTGCATCCCCGTTCCTTGCATATTCGGAGATACGGGATGAGGTGCCGTTCCCTCGAAAATCACCTTATTTCCGTCTTTGCTAAAGCCTAGCACCTTGGTAACCACCCATTCCCCACCGGTTAGCTTCCTTAATTCCTTTCCAGTCGTATCATACAGATATAGATGGTTATAGCCATCCGCCTCACTCTGCCAGATAAACTTATCCGGATCGTTCGGCAAGAAAAGCACGGGATGCTGCGGCTCCACATAACAACGATCCGTCTCGGTAAACAGATCAGCCTCTTTCTTTCCCGTCAAGGCAGAGTACCGCACCAAATGCATCTCGTTCTGCTCACGATTCAACTCAGCGATATAAATACTCTTCTCATCCGGACTCCAAGCGATATTTGTTAAATATTTCTCTTTCGGCAAGCCTGTCTCCAACCAAACCGTCTGCCCGGTAGCTACCTGATAGACACCCACCGTAACCTCATGGCTCTTCATTCCAGCCATCGGATATTTATGAGGAACCGGCGTAGCGCAACGAGTATCGATATTCACCAGCGGGTAAGCGGTCACCATACGCTCATCCATACGATAAAACGCTAGAGCCGAGCCTTTAGGAGACCAAAACATACCTTTCGTAATCCCGAACTCCCGTTGATGGACAGCCTGTCCGCATACGATTCCATCCTGTGTTTCACGTGTAACAATCGTATTTCGTCCATCCGGGGATAAAATATGCACATTGTTTCCCTCCGTAAAAGCTAAGTTATTCGTAGCCGGGCAAAAGTCATAATTCGCCCAGTTATTCTTCAAAGCATAATCAGCGACTACCTTATTTTTCTTATAGTCATAATGAATCCGGTGCTGTTTGCTAGTAAAAGCCAAGACCGAACCTCTTTCATAGGGTACCGAAAAGCTAGGCAAAGAACCAACCGTCTGCAGATTTGCCGCCGTCAAGGCCCCATTCAGTCTTTCCAACGAAAAAAGGACCTCTTCTTTTTTCCCCGGCTTAGCTCCTAACACGCTATCTCCCTTAACATATAAGTACTCGTCCCCGCACCATCGTAACTGTTTCAAGTCACGAGGTACGAAGCGGCTATACGTTTTTCCTCCCGGAATCAAGTCGTGCAAGGAGAGTTGCTTATCTTGGGCGGTAATCGACATCGTTAATAAAATCAGACAAAGGCTTGTGAATAGAGATGATTTAATCCTCATAATCATCATATCCTCTCCGTTTTATAGGCTTTATAGGTTTGCTAAATGGGCGCTTTCCATCCCGCTTATGATCGCCAAACCCTTTCTTACGGTCATCCTCATCCCGATAACGCATTTTCACAGGACGTTCTCCTTTTGGCTTGATCGGCTTACGAACCGGGGCATCCACGAATTTCTTGCGGACCGGACGGTCCTCTCCCCGATCCTCTCCAAAGATACGTTTCCCCGGAATGGAAGCGAAACGCTCCTCATCATCCTCGCTATGGGCAGCGGCGAAACGACGCTCCGGACGATCCACACGACCCGTACGGAAGTTTGGACGATCATTGCCTCTACGCTCGAAAGAGCCTTCCGATCTGTGCGGACGCTCCTCTCCATCCTCATTCAATGCCTTTTTGAAGTCCTTATTAGTTCCCTCAAATAACTCATAGCAACGGTATTCGCACTCCAAGGAACCGTTCATCAATTTGATCTTCTCGCTCGGGCGCAAGCCGATCTTATCGAAACATTCATCTTTATAGCTCAAAATCCAAGCCTTATATCCCATGAACACGTGTTTCAAACGCTCGCCGATCATATTATACAATCCCAATAGATCACGAGATGATATACGCTCTCCATAAGGTGGGTTCGTCACCAATATACCCGGCTTCGGAGCCTCTGTATATTGTTGGAACGGTTTCACCTTCAGATCGATATATTTCATCAAGCCAGCGCTACGGATATTCTCCAAGGCGATATCGATAGCGGCTTGGGAAATATCGGAGCCATAGCAATGGAAAGCGAACTCACGCTCCCCGCTCTCATCATTATAAATACGATCGAACAATTCCTCATCATAGTCCACCCATTTCTGGAAAGCGAACTCTTTCCGATGGATACCCGGAGCGATATTCAAGGCGATCATGGCAGCCTCGATCAACAATGTACCGGAACCACACATCGGATCTACGAAATTAGATTCTCCTTTCCAACCGGTTTTTAGGATCATGCCGGCAGCCAACACCTCATTTAACGGAGCTTCCGTTTGATCCACCCGATAACCACGCTTGTGCAAAGACTCGCCGGAGCTATTGATAGATAAGGTACAATCGTTATGCGAAATATGGATATTGATATATAAGTCCGGGTTATTGACACGAACGGACGGACGCTTCTTGAACTTCTCGATGAAATAATCCACGATAGCGTCTTTCGTACGGTAAGCGACAAACTTCGAGTGATTGAAATCCTCGGAATAGATCACCGAGTCGATCGCGAACGTCTTGTCCAGCGACAAATACTTCTCCCACTCTACCTTTTTCACCTCTTTATAAACGGTATCAGCATCTTTGGCCTTGAAATGATAAATCGGTTTCAGAATGCGCAGGGCAGTACGGCAGTGGAAATTCGCTTTATAAAGCAATTCCTTATCACCCGTAAAGGAAACCATACGACGACCGATCTGCAAGTCGTTGGCACCTAAAGCTAATAACTCCTCGGCCAAGATCTCTTCCAACCCGTATAGGGTTTTGGCCACCATTTCAAATGTCTCGCTCATTTTAATTGAAAATTGAGAATTGAGAATTGAAAATTATTCCCAATTGCGTATTACGTTGTTTATTATTAATTATTCTCATTTCGCTCTCTGACATGCTTCGATCTCCTTCCAGCTACCCTCTTGATAATTTTCAATTCTCAATTTTCAATTGTGTAACCGTACTCCCTGCCGGTACATCCTCCGCTATCCAGACGTTACCACATATCGTAGCCCCTCTGCCAATCCGGATTTTACCGATTAAGGTGGAATTAGAATATACTGTCACATGATCTTCCAAGATAGGATGACGGGCTACGCCACGGATAGCGTTACCGTTCTCATCGGGGGGAAGTTTCTCTCCCGCCAAGCTGACGCCCTGAAAGATTCGGACGTAATTGCCGATCACGCTCGTCTCGCCGATCACCGTACCCGTCCCGTGGTCTATCGAGAAATGATGACCGATCTTCGCGCCCGGATGGATATCGATACCGGTCTCGGAATGTGCCATCTCCGTAATCATACGAGGAATATAAGGAACCCCGAGCTTATACAATTGATGGGCGATCCGGTAATTACCGATCGCCCGGAAACCGGGATAACAAAATATGACCTCACCTAGATTTTGAGCGGCGGGATCGCCATTGAAAGTCGCCTCCACATCCGTAGCCAGCAGACCGCGAATCTCCGGAAGCGTAGAGATGAAAGCCTCCGAAATAGCCTCTGCCTCAGCGGAGATCTTTTCTTCCGGGCAAGTCACGCAAGATGTATCCGCGAAACAAAGTCCCGCATAAACCTGCTTGGATAATAAAGAATGAAGAGTCTCAACATTTACGCCCGTATGAAAACGGATCGTCTGTTTACTGATACGGGCATTCCCATAATAACCGGGGAACAGGATCGCACGGCATAGATCGATGATCTCTTTCAGCACCTCGCCCGAGGGCAGCGCCTCCTCATCCCTGTACGCATGGAACAATTGTTTATACGATGCCTCATCCGATAGCTTCTCCACCGTATCGCCCAATACGCTACTATGCCTCTGTATATCCATTATTTGCGGAATATTCTTTATAATGCGCAAAAATAGTATTTTATTTGAGAACACCTTCACGAAGAAGCATCAAAAATACAGCCAACGGCTAATATTACGTTCTATAGCGCTAAATTCCACGCCAACCTTTATCAACTTACGCCCATCCGCCTGATAGGGAACCAAATAACCTTTCTCATCGATTTGCCATATGGCTTCCTCGGCGGTTCCGTTCAACTTGAACTCAAAGACGTAAATGTATTTTGGTGTTTTAACCACCGCATCCGCACGTCCTCTGGCACTTCGCACCTCCGCCTCAGTAAATTGCCCCATCAACTTAAAGACCAAATAGAAAACCACTTGATAATGACGTTCGGTCTTATCGTTCAACTCATACGGGAAATCAGCGAAGAAAGCTTGGAGACGGGAAAGGAAAGCATCTATATCCTTTGTCCGTAATTCTTGTACAAATTTACCAATATAAAAACTCTGCTCTTCCTTGGAAATGGAGGTATAGTAAGGGACTAAGAAATTAATAAAACCATATTTTACTTCTTCGTTCGGAAATTCCAATAAATAATTACGAAATTCCCGATCATAATCCTTTATCGTCAAATATCCACTCTGATAAATCAACGGAATCGGATTATTGGCGTTTACTCGATATTCAGTGAATGAAGCAGCAGGCGCCTCGATACCATCTATCAAAAGCCGTAAATCATAATTACTTTTACGGAGGAGGCTCACCAAAAAGGTCGGCGTACCCGTCTGAAACCAATAACTCTCCAACTCCAGCTTATTGAACGCATTCAGTACACTGAACGGATTAAACACTCCCACTCCATCTTGATGGAAATGATACCCATCATAATTACGTTCCATCCGCTCTACCACCTCTACAAACGACCAATTATTCTTTTTCCCGAAGGCTTCTATCTCCGGTACAAAATTCGTCGCTAACTCTTCCCGTGTTATGCCACAAAGCGTTGCGAATTGCCAGTCCATGCTAATATCGTTCAACTGGTTCAAGTCACTAAACACGCTAACTTGAGAGAACTTTGTCACCCCGGTTAGGAATACAAAGCGCAAATAGCGATCCGCACTTTTCAACACCCCATAGAACGCTTTCAACATTAGGCGATACTCCTCTTGCAATTTCTCATTATCAAATGATTGCAAAAGAGGCTTATCATACTCATCCACTAAAACGACCACCCGTTTTCCTGTCTGTTCACAAATCAAGCGTAACAAGGTAAACAAACGGTCATCAATCGTCTCATCCGCATCACTAGAACCATATATAGCCTCGTAAACAAGCAACTGCCTATCCACAAGACGAATCAGATCCTCCCCTGTATCAAATTTCTTGGCATTCAAATCCAAATGGATCACCGGATACTCAATCCAATCCTGTTCCAACCGTTCGATAGCCAATCCCTTAAACAGATCTTTTCTTCCTTTAAAATAAGCCTCAAAAGTAGAAAGCAAAAGGCTCTTTCCAAACCTACGGGGACGACTTAGGAAAAACGGTGTCTCCAACGAGGCCATCCGCCACACCCATTCCGTCTTATCCACATATACATAATTCCCTTCCCTTATCTTCTCGAAGGTCTGTATACCTATCGGCAGTTTGCGTACGATACTGTTTGTCATTATCTTTTCACTTTTGTTCCAAAGATAATTACTATTCTTGTCTTCCACAAGTTATTTACATCTCCAATCAGAAACTCGCTTTCGAGAAAACGGAGTTTCAGCCTGTCAAGAATATCATTTACAACAGGTATTTTACCACATCCAATGCTCCACTTTCATCAAGAGCCAAGGCGACCAGAAAACCATCGGAAGGGTCTACGGCAATCCTCTTTATTGAACGATCAAAATTCAATCGTTTCTTTAATTGGCCGTCCCAAGAAAGAACCAGCAATGTGGATAAATTCGAAAAATCCACAGAACCATCGTACAAGCAATACACATACCGATCCGTACCGAATATATCGATAAAGCATTTTGTCGTTCCAAGAACATCCACTTGGGTATCATTCTTCTTCAGTAAAGGCACGATAGGCTCCTTCCCATACGTAAAGCTCCTTTGATAAGTTCCCTTCAAATCGTAAAAATCAATTTGGTTGAAGAAACGCAAGGCAGCAACCACACTGTTTTGCCGCTCATTCACACAAAGATTAGGCAAATAAGCGACGTGCTTACAAGAACGATACGTTCTTGCTACTTTTGGTGGCTCCACCCAATAAATTCCCTCTTCCCGATTCGCATAACAGAAAGGACCATAAACATTTTTCTCTACGATCGGAACCGCATAAACTTCTTTCGTGGTGACATTATAATGCGTAGAGGGAACAAGTTCGGGTATTAGTATATATTTCCGATCAAAACGCAAAGAATCCGCCAGCACCTGCATCTTATTAAATGTAAGTTGGTTATCCACGATCCAGAACTCATCCTTTCCGGCGGGTTCTTTTGTATTTGACTTCATAAACTCCGGATTAGAGAAATAAGTGGCACCATATCCTTTCAACGCAAACGCATGCAGGTGCGACAAATCATCTTTGTCGAATACTTGAATGATCGTATCACACCCACGAGCCAACAACACCAAATAAGACTCGGTAAGACCAATCCCATCATAGCATACACCAGAATCCCCTTTCATTAACAAATTTCCCTCCAGCCGTTTTTCTTCTCTTTCTGCATCGGAACAAGCGAGAAGAAACAAAGCGAAGAATACAATAATCCCATACAATACTCTCATGACCTTTCTATTTTAAATAAACATAAGATCGGATTATCGTCCTGTGTACGATTCTCCGCTATCCGTCTCAAATCCTCATAATGTATCTGATTACGCAACAGCACCGTCGAACTGATCTTCCCGATAAAATAATCTTTATACACTCCGCAAATACCGTAAAAGCCTGTCAACCCCGTAGCCCTTATGAAGTTGGGGAACGCATACGAGAATGCCTCTTTCCTATCCTTGTCATAAAATCCGAAGTAAGTTACCTTATCGCACATATAGGTCGCATGCAGGATCCGTTCGGTCTCCAGCAGCCCAAAAGAATTTACATAGCCGGAGCGAAACAGATCGCCAGAGAAATCTCTCCCGCCTCTCCCTTTCTCCTTGACATACTCGATAGGAGGCATACTTTTATCTCCGAAGCGAACTTTATAAGCAGGCTCCAACATCCCGTCCTTCACTTTCCATACTTCGGGGGTAAAGGGGAAATGCGCATACCAATCCCCAGCAAAGGCATGCAACGTCTTGCTCCCATTGATCGTATGGCCGGACGTGAAATAAGCCGATCCCAACAATGCGTCTTGCTCTCCTTTCCTGTCCGTGGCTTTCAGATAGAAGTTTTCCCTTTGCGGTGTCGCAAATCCCAAAGGATAATACCAAATCCAATTCTCCTTATCCAAAGGGGCGCAGTCCACAAAATAATCAGCTACATCTTGCGTGGATATATATTGATAGGTATCCAGATCATAACGCAATAAGGCCGTCCCACCAAAATCCACCAATGTCAAGATTCGCTCTTTCTCATCCACGAAAAAGTGAGTTAGATAAAGATACTCTTTCGGCCCTTGTCCCCGCAAGCCTACACGAGTAATAAAATTTCCTTGATCACTGAATACAAAAAGCGCATTTATCTCATCACTTCTATCGAATACAAAAATACGATCGTCCACCCAGCAAACCCGGTAGAGATCTTTTAACAGCACGCTATCCTTCGTCTCCAAAGGAATGAATCTGCATTCCAAATGTTCCTGCAAGCCAACCGCACAATCGTTTCCGAAATCCACCACGTCCCACTCTTCCGATCGATTCTCGCATGCGGTCAAAATGGAAGCCACACTTATCATCACTAAATAATATAGTTTTCTCATGTTTTTCATATTAGATTCAGACCGCTAATATACGTAACTTTTTGAAATACGCCAACTGCACAAGTTTTCCTAAGCGCACAATCGGAATTCACGAGAAGTACTACTTCCTTGGCCTATGAAGTATATCTCCTAGAGCTCTTGAAGTATATATTCTACAAAGGAAGGAGTAGTACTGGTGACTATGCCTAAATTTACTTCACAGATTTTACTGTTATTTTCTAAGGTACTTCACATCTTAGAGAAGCTTCTCCTGAAAAACTTCACAGGGTTGAAAGTTGTTTCCTGAACCGGTTCACAG
>NZ_JAMOKU010000058.1:0-35711 GCF_023656845.1 Parabacteroides sp. Y3-G-102
ATTGATAATAAGAATGAAGAAGATGCAATTTCTCTTCTTCGCTGTAATGCTCATGTTTTTTGCGCATAATAATTACACATTTTATTGTTATTGAATGTGTCTACCTATATCAGCATAAGACATCAGTTTTTTAGATGATATATGAAGCATGATCAAATAGATAGCTTGCCGGCTAAGCAATGTCTCCGTCTTCTGCCGCTTCTTGAAAAAGATAGGACTAATAATGCGGTTGGCGAGTAGGGGACGATGGTGTTTTGTGATTGAAAAGTAGTAAATGGTGGTAGATACGAGCCAATAGTGGTAGATGCTATTTATCTACCACCACTCGATAAATAACTTATGACCAATTGCTTATAGCTATAGTTGTAGGTGTGGTAGATGATTTGATAAAAAAATCCCGGATAGCGTTTAATCTACCCGGGATTATATATAATGTATAAGACCTTATCTTAGTCTCTGTACTCCCTGCGAGGTCCGCGATCACCACGATCTTGACGAGGACCACGGTCTCCACGGTCTGGACGAGGTCCACGCTCACCTCTTTCTGGTCTTGGTGGACGTTCCTCGTAACCTTCCGGTTTCGGAAGCAATACCTTGCGGGAAAGTTTGAACTTGCCTGTCTTCGGATCGATATCAACCAACTTGACAGAAACCGTATCGCCTTCCTTCAAGCCGGCTTGCTCAACGGTCTCCAGACGTTTCCAGTCGATCTCGGAAATGTGAAGCAAACCATCCTTGCCCGGCATGAACTCAACGAACGCACCATAAGGCATGATAGAGGAAATCTTTCCTTCATAAACCTCTCCGATCTCAGGAACAGCCACGATACCTTTGATCGCCTTGACAGCCGCGTCGATCGTAGCCTTATTCGTGCCGGAGATCTCGATCTTTCCTACGCCGTCTACCTCATCGATAGATACCGTAGCTCCCGTCTTCTCTTGGATACCTTGGATGATCTTACCGCCCGGGCCGATTACCGCACCGATGAATTCTTTACCGATAATCATCGTCTCGATACGAGGTGCATGAGGTTTCAAATCCTCGCGAGCTTCCGGTTGAGCCTCCAATATCTTGCCCAAGATATGCATACGACCCTCTTTCGCTTGAGCCAAAGCATTCTCAAGGATCTCGTAAGACAAACCGTCTACCTTGATATCCATCTGGGTAGCCGTGATACCGTCTTTCGTACCCGTTACCTTGAAGTCCATATCACCCAAGTGATCCTCGTCGCCTAAGATATCAGACAAGATGGCGTAGTTCGTACCCTTGTTCTCGGAGATCAATCCCATAGCGATACCGGATACCGGTTTCTTCATCGGAACACCTGCGTCTCTCAACGCCAAGGTACCGGCGCAAACCGTAGCCATAGAAGAAGAACCGTTAGACTCCAAGATATCGGAGATTACACGTACTACATACGGATAGTTGTCCGGGATCATACGTTTCAGCGCACGGTGAGCCAAGTTACCGTGTCCGATCTCACGACGGCCTACACCACGTGTTGCTTTGGCCTCGCCTGTGGAGAACGGGGGGAAGTTATAATGTAAAAGGAAACGCTCGTATCCATGGTTCAATACGTCGTCTATCATTTTCTCATCAGACTTCGTACCTAAAGTTACCGTAGATAAAGACTGAGTCTCTCCACGTGTAAAGATAGCGGAACCGTGAGGACCCGGCAGGCAATCTGTCTCGATCCAGATCGGACGGATCTCGGTAGTCTTACGACCGTCCAAACGCTTGCCCTCATCAAGGATGGCACGGCGCATAGCCTCTTTCTCTACATCGTGATAGTAGCGACCGATCATTTCCAGTTTCTCGTCCGTCAACTCCTCCTCGGAGAATTGAGCCTTGTATTCCTCTACGATTTTCTCGAATGCCTCGCTGCGTTCGTGCTTGCCGCTACCGGATGTGGCTACGGCGTAAGCCTTGGCGTAACATTTGTCGTGTACGTCCTTGCGCAACTCGTCATCGTTTACCTCGTGGCAATATTCGCGTTTTACCAATTTGCCGCAAGCCTCGGATAATTCCAATTGAGCCTTGCATTGTACCTTGATAGCCTCGTGAGCGACCTTGATAGCCTCAAGCATCTCAGATTCCTGAACCTCGTTCATCTCACCCTCAACCATCATGATGTTGTCTATGGTAGCGGCAACCATGATGTCGATATCAGCTTTCTCCAATTCCGCGGAAGTTGGGTTGACGATGTATTTTCCATCCGTACGAGCTACGCGAACCTCAGAGATCGGTCCGTTAAAAGGAATATCAGAAACTGCCAAAGCGGCGGAAGCGGCCAAACCTGCTAATGCGTCCGGCAAATCTTCGCCATCCGCGGAGAACAATATAATATTTACATATACCTCAGCGTGGTAGTTGTCCGGGAAAAGAGGACGCAACGCACGGTCTACTAAACGAGATGTGAGGATTTCATAATCAGAAGCTTTTCCTTCTCTTTTTGTAAAACCTCCGGGGAAACGTCCAAAAGCGGAGTATTTCTCTTTGTATTCTACTTGCAACGGCATGAAGTCAACACCCGGGTTCGCATCTTTAGCGGCACAAACAGTGGCGAGCAACACGGTGTTGTTCATACGAACGGTAACCGCTCCGTCCGCCTGTTTGGCCAATTTCCCGGTTTCGATGGTAATGGTTCTTCCATCACCTAACTCGATCGTCTTGTTAATTGGATTAAGCATAATCTTTTTTCTTATTTTTCTATCTGTCAAAAATTGGTGCAAATGTAATGAAAGTTTACCTGTAATTGCATGAAAATGAAAAGAAATAACAGTCTTGAAATACTTTTTTTGAAAAAAGCCTTGAAGAAATACGGAATAATAGTGCCACAATTGTAAAATAATGTATATTTGCACCGGATTAGTAATATAGACAAACTGGAATAATGAAACAAATATCTACGAATTTACTAGCTGTGCTGTGTGTTATGTTGCTTTTGTTCACGGCTTGTAAGAAGAATTCTGATTTTACGGTGGAAGGTGTAGTGTCCGGCGCTGATGGCCAGATGATGTATCTGGAGAATGTAGGTGTGTCGACGGTAGAGTTGATGGACTCCGTAAAACTGACGGCGGCCGGTAAATTCAGCTTTACGAAGCCTCGTCCGGCATTCCCGGATTTTTATCGCTTGCGTCTGAATAACCAATTGATCAACTTCTCGGTAGATTCTACGGAGACGATCTCGTTCGTGGCCGATGCCGGGACTTTCGCTACTTCTTATAGCGTGGAGGGCTCAGAGAATTGCAAGGCGATCAAGAATATTACCTTGGCTCAATTAGACGCGAACCAAGCGATCCATCGTTTACGGAAAGAGTCTGAGTCCGGTCTGTTGGCGGATTCCGTATATTCCCGTCAGGTGCTCGAGGCCGCCGAGGCTTATAAGGACGTGGCTCGTAAGTATATTTATTCCGCCCCGATGTCCGCTGCCGCTTACTTTGCCTTGTTCCAGCAAATCGACGGCTTGCTGTTCTTCGATTTGTATGACAAGAACGACTCGAAGGCTTATGGTGCCGTAGCCACCAGCTTCGATCACTATTATCCGGAAAGCCCTCGTGCTAAGCATCTGTATAACTTGGCTCTTCAATCGATAAAGGTGATTCGTAGCCAGCGCCCGATGGACTTGGATAAGGTGGAGAAGAAAGAGGTTAGTTTCTTGGATATCGAGTTGCCGGATATACATGGGGAAAACACGAAATTGTCTTCTGTCGCTACAGGTAAGGTGGTGTTGATCAACTTCACGGCCTATATGTCCGAATGGTCTCCTGCCTTGAATATGGAATTTGGCGATTTATATACGAAGTATCACGACAAGGGCTTGGAGATTTACCAGATCTCTTTGGATAATGATCTTCACTTCTGGAAGAACGCCGCTTCTAATTTACCTTGGGCTTGCGTGCGTGATCCACAGTCTGTTTACTCCCAGACCGCGGCGTTGTATAACGTGAAACAGCTTCCGGCGATCTTTATCTTGGATCGCAAGGGAAACTTGGTTAAACGGGTGGACGACGTGAAGAAACTTGAGGCTGACATCAAGTCCGTATTGTAAATTGTTCATGATTTAATCATCAGATTTATATGTTATAAAGCACTTTCGTAAACTTGTTCATCTTAGAAAGATAACCTAACTTTGCGGAGTCTTGAAATGATAAAAAAGGGGAGTTCCGGCCATATGACTTGGTCGGGATTCTTTTTTATTATGCGATAATCAATCAATATTAATATAAAGAATAAGGAGGATTTAATATGGCTGTTAGTTATATGACAAAGGACGGCTACGATAAGATTTTAGCTGAAATCAACTATTTGGAGACCGTGAAGCGCCCTGAAATATCAGCCCAGATCGCTGAGGCGAGGGATAAGGGTGACTTATCCGAGAACGCTGAGTACGATGCCGCCAAAGAGGCTCAAGGTATCATGGAGGCTAAGCTTGCGCAGTTGAAAGGTTTGATCTCAAACGCCCGTCTGATCGATGAGAGTCGTGTGAAAACAGATGAGGTTCAGATTTTGAACAAGGTGAAAATTAAGAATACGAAGAATAACGCTGTCATGACCTACACGTTGGTATCGGATTCGGAGGCTAACCTAAAAGAAGGAAAGATCTCCGTAAGCACGCCGATCGCCCAAGGTTTGATGGGAAAGAAGGTAGGGGATGTCGTTGAGATCCGTGTACCTTCCGGCTTGATGACGTTTGAGATTATGGATATTTCAATTTAAAAACAGAAAGACGTATGGCAACTATTTTCAGTAGAATCGTGGCGGGTGAGATCCCTAGCCACAAGGTTGCGGAAGACGATGAGTTTTTTGCTTTCCTCGATATCAATCCGGTAGCCTTGGGGCATACCTTGGTAATTCCCAAGAAGGAGGTCGATTATATCTTTGATATCGATGATCCGATGCTGGGACGGATGGTAGCTTTCGCTAAACGGGTAGCTCGTGCCCAAGAGACCGCTATCGAGTGTAAGCGTGTAGGGTTGGCTGTCATGGGCTTGGAAGTGCCCCATGCGCATATCCATTTGATTCCTATCACGAAGGAGTCCGATATGTATTTCGGCGGGAAGAAATTGGCTGTAAGCCAAGAAGAATTGGCCGAGATCGCCGCTAAGATTAGAAAAGAATTCAAATAATTGAATATAATTTTTTAATTATAAAAAATTGGTTATATTTGTACCCGCTGTTTTATGCGTGACAATATCATGCAAAGGGGACAGCAAATCATTAATATGATTCATTAGTGGTTTTTACTCATAAATTTGTTAACCTTAGAAGAAAGGCCCCTCTGTGACAGAGCGGCCTTCTTTTTTTAAACACACAATAAACATTATAAACTACTAAATCTATATCTTCATTTTACGCCTTCGGATAAGGTTAAGGGAGCCAAACGGCATTCCTGTTCCAATCGTGTACACCGTTCCAATAATTATGCCAGTCATATAGCATACCGGATTGATGGATATATACACCACATAATATAAAGGAGATAAGCCATAAGGCTAATAATATCCATCTTGCTTGCGTCGGTAAGGGGCGTACCTTGAATAATTGGCTGCAAATAGCGTATATCAAGGAGAATATGGGGATACCGATGAATAAGATTGTCCCTATGCATCCCATGATTGCCATTGACAACGGTGCTCCGTTTATCAAGTCCGCTCCGAACGGAGAGAGGTTATAGATGAGTCCGGCCCCACCCATGAGCAACGCGAATGTTACGACTACCAGAATGAATACGACTAGTACTAGCGGTGGCAACAGGAAGATTCCGGCCAATATGATGAAAAACTTCAGGATGAACCCGATGACCAGAACGAAAACATCCGCCAGCTTTTGGAAGAAGTTCCTCGGCTTATCCGAGCTGATAAAGTCGTTCACGTTATTGCTGACTTTCTCGAATCCATCTGTCACGGTCTTTCCGATATTCTCCACCGTCACGCTTTGTCCGCGCATCTCGAGTTTCTCGGTCGCCGTACGTGCCATCGGTACGATGATCCACAACAAAAAGTAAAGCGGAACCGTGATTCCATAGAAGAACATCAGAAGGAAAAGCACGATACGTACGGCAGTCGGGTCCCAATCCATGTAGGCGGCGAAACCTCCGGCGACACCTCCCAGAATACGGTTATCCGGGTCACGCATCAAGCGTTTCTTGGTCGTCTGGGTATGAGTCTCCTGTTGTTGTGCCCGGTAATTATCCTCGTGGTCGGTGCTTTTCTCTTCCTCCTCGAAAATCTCTTCCGGCTTACCCATCCGTTTGATCACTTCCTCTACCTGCTCGATCGTGATGACCTCGTAGCCTAAGCGGACACGCTCGTTAAGAAGTTCCGAGATACGCATCTCGAAATCATCCATGATCTCATCCGAACCCTCTTCTTTGCGGAAGTGGATGCGCAGGTTAGACAGATATTTGTCTAATAATTGGTATGCGTCTTCGTCAATGTGGAAAACTGTGCCTCCCAGATTAACAGTAAGTGTCTTCTTCATCACTCTTTCGTTTTAATTGTTTCTGATGTGGTTTATTGTATCATTTAGTTCCTGCCATGAAGCCTCCAGCTCGCCGAGGAATAGTTCTCCTTTCTCGGTCAGTTGGTAATACTTGCGTGGCGGTCCTTGCGTAGATTCTATCCACTGATAACTTAATAGCTCGCTATTTTTTAGTCGGGTTAAAAGAGGATATAAAGTGCCTTCCACAACGATCAACTTCGCTTCTTGTAACTTCTGAATGATATCAGAGGTGTAAGCGGGTTCCTTTTTGAGAAGCAGGAGGATGCAATATTCCAGCGTCCCTTTCCTCATTTGTGATTTTACGTTCTCTGCATTCATCTCTTTTAATTTTATGCTACAAATGTATGTATTACATATGTACTATGCAATACATGCTACTATGAATTATTATTATTTAACCGAATACTTGCACAAAAAGAGCAATTATGTGTAAAAAAAGGACTGATGTCATGTCTTTTAGAAGAGAAAAGCGTACTTTCGCGGTATCAATTCAAAATAAGGAATTATGATTTATTATCATTTCGCCGAGTTAATACACCGTCAGGCAGAGAAATATGGGAACCGTACAGCGTTGAAACATAGAGATAACGCTACGGGGAAATGGTTGAAGATTTCTTGGAGGGAGTTTTCCGATAAAGTTATGCTTACGGCCAAGGCGATGGCTGAGTTCGGGATAAAGGTACAAGAGAATATCGGGGTTTATTCCCAGAATATGCCTCAGTGTTTATATACGGACTTCGGTGCGTATGGTAACCGGGTGGTTTCCATCCCGATGTATGCGACGAATTCTCCGGGACAAATCGAGTACATCATCAATGACGCTAAGATCCGCACGTTGTTCGTGGGTGAGCAATTGCAGTATAATAACGCTTTCAAGGTACAGAAGGACTCTAAGTATCTGGAGCGTCTGGTTGTCTTTGATCCGGCGGTCAAGATGAATCCGGAAGATAAGACGTCCATTTATTTTGATGATTTCTTGCGCTTGGGGGATAACGCGCATGCGGAGAGCACGGTGAAAATACGTATGACGGAAGCCGTTCCGGAGGATCTGGCTACCATTATATATACGTCCGGTACGACAGGTGAGTCGAAAGGCGTAATGCTTCCTCATTCTTGCTATCTGGAGGCGATGCGGATACATGATGTACGTCTGCCTCTGGTAACCGACAAGGATCTATCCATGAGTTTCTTGCCAATGACTCATATCTTCGAGAAAGCTTGGTGCTATTATTGTCTCCATAAAGGGGTTACGATCGCTATCAACCAAGACCCGAAAATGATCCAGAAGACATTGCCGGAGGTTCATCCTACCTTGATGTGCAATGTGCCTCGTTTCTGGGAGAAGGTGTATGCGGGCGTGCACGAGAAGATCAACTCCGCCTCTCCGGCCATGAAGAAGATTTTCTTGGATGCTATCGAGACCGGGCGAAAGTATAATCTGGAGTATAAGAATAAAGGTATTCCGGCCCCGTGTAGTCTGAAGTTGAAGTTCCAATTTTACAATAAAACGGTTTTTACCTTATTGAAGAAGGTATTGGGTATTGAGCGTGGACGGTTTTTCCCGGTGGCGGGCGCTCCGTTATCGGACACGATTAATGAGTTCTTGCAGTCCGTGAATATCCCGATCGCTTATGGTTATGGACTGAGCGAGACGACGGCTACGGTTTGTTTCTACCCGGAGATCGGATTCCAGTTTGGTTCTATTGGTGAGGTAATGCCGGGAGTTCAAGTGAAAATAGATCCGGGGAATAACGAGATCTTGGTGAAAGGCAAGACCGTGATGTCCGGGTATTATAATAAACCGGAGGAAACGAGGAAGGCTTTCACCGAGGATGGTTTCTTCCGTACCGGCGACGCTGGTCGTTTGGAGGGTAATACGTTATTCTTTACGGAACGAATCAAGGATTTGTATAAGACTTCAAACGGAAAATATATCGCCCCGCAAGCGATCGAGATGGTGATGAGCGGTGATAATTATATCGAGCAAATCGCTGTTATCGGCGATCAACGTAAGTTCGTGAGCGCCTTGATCGTGCCGGCTTATCCATTGTTGGAGAAGTATGCCGGGGAAAAAGGCATCTCGTTCGAGAGCCGGGAGGAGTTGGTGAAGAACAAGGATATCATTCGTTTCATCGAGGCTAGGGTAGAGGAGCACCAGAAGAACTTGGCTTCTTACGAGAAGATCAAGCGCTTTACCTTGTTGCCGGAACCCTTCATGATGGGATGCGAGCTGACGGATACGCTAAAGTTGCGCCGTCCGGTCGTATTGCAGAAGTACGCTACCGAGATAGAGGCGATGTACGAGGAATAACGAGTTTGTCGGCTATCAACTATTTCTTATCTTCGCGGTAAATTTAAAAAAGAAAAGAACATATGATCACATCAGACCAACTACATGACGTGTTGGAGCGCGATAAGGCGCTGAGGGGGTATCTTTGACATCGATAGCAAGACCATTCAGTTAGAAGAGGAGGAGCTACGTACGCAAGACCCCGGTTTCTGGGAAGACGCCAAACGTGCGGAAGTCCAGATGAAGAAAGTAAAGGAGCTAAAGAAATGGATCGAGCTTTACGGTGAGGTACATGCGGCGGCTGAGGAGCTAGAGTTGGCTTACGAATATGTAAAGGAAGAGATTATCACCGAGGAAGAGGTGGACGCGGCTTATAAGAAGGCCCTTCATTTACTGGAAGACTTGGAGTTCCGCAATATGCTTCGCGACGAGGCTGATCAAATGAGCTGCGTGCTCAAGATCAACTCGGGTGCCGGTGGTACCGAGAGCCAAGATTGGGCTTCCATGTTGATGCGTATGTATCAGCGTTGGGCTGAGAATAACGGTTATAAGATCTCTGTCGCCAACTATCAGGAAGGGGATGAGGCCGGTATCAAGACCGTGACCTTCAATATTGAGGGAGATTATGCCTATGGCTATCTAAAGAGCGAGAATGGCGTGCATCGTTTGGTACGTGTATCTCCTTACAACGCCCAAGGTAAACGAATGACTTCTTTCGCCTCCGTATTCGTCACCCCGTTGGTGGATGATACGATCGAGGTAAAGGTAGAGACGGCGGCTATCTCTTGGGATACGTTCCGCTCGGGCGGCGCCGGAGGACAGAACGTGAACAAGGTGGAATCCGGAGTTCGCTTGCGTTATCAGTTCAAGGACCCGTATACAGGTGAGGAAGAAGAGATCTTGATCGAGAATACCGAGACTCGCGACCAACCCAAGAACCGTGAGAACGCTATGCGTCAATTGCGTTCCATCCTTTACGATAAGGAGTTGCAGCATCGCATGGCCGAGCAGGCCAAGGTGGAGGCCGGAAAGAAGAAGATCGAGTGGGGTTCGCAGATCCGTAGTTACGTATTCGATGACCGTCGCGTAAAAGACCATCGTACGAACTACCAGACTTCCGACGTGAACGGTGTGATGGATGGAAAGATCGACGATTTCATCAAAGCATACTTGATGGAGTTCGCCGGAGAAGAAAGTGCGGAAAAATAAGTTTTTCCCTTTAACATTTGCATATCTCGATAATAAATCGTAATATTGCACCCGATTTCAGAGCCTAGCTCTGAACAGGTCCTATAGCTCAGTTGGTTAGAGCACCTGACTCATAATCAGGGAGTCCTTGGTTCAAGCCCAAGTGGGACCACGATGGATGATCGCTAAATAACGTAATATTAGTTATTTAGCGATTTTTTATTGTACCTGCATGAACTAAAAAAGAATATGAGTGTTTGAGGTCACAATTTGTAATCTCTTTAGAGAAACGCCGCCGCCCTCGTGAATATGGAATGAAAGGCTTGGTTGATCAGGCCCGGATCGATACGGGAGTGTGTCGGGAAGGGGATTTGATGGGAGTAAGCGAACGGGAAATCCAGCTCTTCCAATATCTTGCCGGACGCTTTTCCTAAAGCCTTGATCACCCCGCCAGTAGGCATAACGATATCTTTTTTCAATGAGATCGCCCGAATACGATCGCAAGCCCGTTGGAAGAACGACTCCCGGTAATCTCGTAACACATCCTCACGTACCATGGCCTTAAAGGCTTGCTCCAGAAAATCATTCTTGAACGAGGTGGGAAGCGTACGGTTCTCCAAGAAATCATGCCGGAAGTAATGGCGTACCTTGGCGAACGCCTCCTTGTCCATGATATCACGGGCGTTGCCATCCATCTCACTGAAGATGGAGCCACCGCAAAACATGAATAAACGGGTGTCCGTAAACATCTTGTCCGGATTCGCTAATAACAAGACCTGCGAGAGTAACGCGCCGATGGAATAAGCGAATAAGTTGATGGACGTATCTTCCTTGAACAAAGGATGCTCGCCGTTCTTGATCTCATGAACCAATTGCCACATATTATAAACGGATTCTCTGCCCGAGGCGTAAAAGCGTAACGGGTTTTGGGATAGCCGGCTGCTGAGGGCCACGTTGGCGAAGGTGGAGTTCGTCACGTTCGCTATCTCCTCCTTGCGTTTGCTTACCCAAGGGAGGATCGCACGGGGATTGGCCCATAATCCCGGGGTACGGTTCATATGGAAAGCGATCGGGAACAGGATGACCGGTTTACCGGTCGTATGGGTGAGGTATTCCGCCCATGTGAGGTATTTTTCCCAAGTCCGCTCGTTCAGGCCATGCAACAGGATAATCGCCTCATTATTCTTTTTACGTCCCGAGGGCGTGAATATGGCATATGAGAAAGATTTGTTCTCTTGGATACGATCGTCGGTCATCGGACAGAATCCGGTGGGGGTAAGTCCCTTCTGGAACTCGTCGATCTCGCTGGCGCCACGGGTCTGGGTGAAGCGAAACGGGATGATCTCCAGATGGCTCTCTTCCAATTCAGTCTTTTTGTCATAAGAGAAAAGACTGTTCAGTTGCTTAGTACGAAGTGAAATATCCATAATCCTCTGATTTTTTACTGCAAACAAACAATAGAAAAACATCTCTTCAAAATAAATGGTTTAAACGGGCTTTGTTGGGGACATAAAGTGTTATTTAGGGGTGAAATCTTTTATAGAGGGGTGAATTTCGTCTGGGAAAATGATTACATTTGTTCCAAAATAGAGGCAAAAAGATGGGAATGTGGGATCAAAAAATACCAAGTTACATATACGGTAAGCAGAATATCGTGAGGCTGATCCTGTGGACGGCCTTGTTCGCGTTGGTGTTTATCAACATCTACAAGCCGTTTAGCTCCACCTCTTGGTACAAGGTCTCGGAGTTTAAGTTCTTCGTATTCTCTAGCTTGATTATCTTGACGGGAGTATTGGTGGTTGTCTTGAGCCGTATTATTCTGTTCCATTGGGGGAAGCGGCATGCTATCACGGTCCGGACCTATGCGATCTGGATCGTGCTGGAGATATTCTTCATGTCGCTTTTCTATACGATTTATACGTTGGTACTGAATCCGGAACGAGAATATATGGAAGTTTTTAACGATTCGGCGGTGAATACCAGTCTGGTTTTATTGCTCCCTTATTCCGTGCTGCACCTGTATTTCTCTTATAAAGAGAAAGAGCGACAATTGCGATTGTTGGAGGAGAACCAGACGGAAGCGGCGGTTCGGCAAAGCGTTTTCTCTTTCTATGACGAGAAGAACGAGTTGCGCCTTTCCGTGAAGCGAAGTAACCTGCTGTACCTTGAATCGGCGGATAATTACGTTTGTATCTGGTATCTGAATAAGGGGCAGCTCATGAAGTTTATGCTTCGCAACTCCTTGAAGGCGATCGAGGAGAGCCTCGCTGATACGAATGTACTCCGTTGCCATCGTTCTTTCATGGTAAATTTCGACCAAGTGAAGGTGATCCGCAGGGAGAAGGAGGGTGTTTATCTGGAGCTGGGGATCGAGAAAGTACCCGATATCCCGATCTCCAAGACGTATAGCGAGAAGGTAACTCGTTGGTTCCAGACCTATTCTTCCTAGCGGGCTATTTCAATTCGATATTATTTTCTTTCGCGTATTGCGAGGGGCTCATGTTGAATTGCTTGGAGAAGGCCCGGCTGAAATAGGATTGCGAGTTGAAACCAACCGCCTCGGCGATCTCGTAAATCCTCATATCGCCTTGAAGGATCAACTCGGCGGCTTTCTTTAGCCGGCTGATCTTGATCAACTCGTTGGGCGTTACGTTCGACAGGCCGTTGATTTTACGGTAAAGGGTCGGACGGCTTAGATTCATCAAGTCCGCTATCATGTCCACGTCTAGGTTCACGTCGTTTATATGGCTGTCGATGATATCGTTCAGTTTCTTCAAGAACTTCTCGTCCGCCTTCGTGTAAGCCATGGATTTGATATTGGCAATCGGCGAGTTGAAATAATAGGCACGCATATTGCTCCGGTTGTTCAGCAGGTTCGTCACTTGGGTAAGCAATAGATCCATGGAGAAAGGTTTGTCGATGTAAGCGTCCGCCCCCAGCTCAAGCCCTTCCATGCGAGATTGCAAGGTGTTCTTAGCCGTCAGGAGGATGATCGGGATATGGCTGAACTCCAGATTAGTCTTTATCTTTTTCAATAAGGTGAAACCATCCATGACAGGCATCATGATATCGCTGATGATTAATTGGATGCCATATTCCTGAAGACGGGCAATCGCCTCCTCGCCATTACCGGCGGTGACAACATTGTAATGGACATTGATCTCTTGACCGATGAAATGGAGCATTTCGGTGTTATCTTCCACCACGAGAACCGTCGGGCGGGATTCTTGGGTGACATATTTCCGCTCGCTGGCAGGGTTGGTCAGGACCTCTGCTTTCTCTTCCTCTAGTTTTAATGAGTTCGGTTGGTTCACCGGCAAACGTAATCTAAAGATGATAAGCCCAGTCGGAGATTCCTCCAACGTCAACGATCCCTCGTGCATCTCCGCTAAAGAACGGGCCAAGGGTAGTCCGAGCCCGGTCCCGGATTTATGGATAGAGGAGTCATCCCGGTAGAAAGGCTCGAAGATCTTTTCTTTTATCTCCTCCGAGATGGGCTTTCCATCGTTCATGATATCGATCGTGAATCGCTCGCCATCTTGCGTCTCGAACCGGACGATGATCTTGCTTCTTGCGTATTTAATAGCGTTCGATAGGAGGTTGCTGAGTATCTTCGTGCAAGCCTCCTTATCGATAAAGGCGTAGAAAGATTTCACGTTACACTCGATAATCATTTGCAATGCCTCCTGCTCCGCCGTATCGTGGAAACGCTCAAAGGTCTCTTGCATCAATGCGATGATGTCCGTATGTATGAAGTTTAGTTTATATCCCTCGATTTCCGTCTTCCTGAAATCCAGTAGTTGATTCACCAGATCCAGTAGCCGGTTCGCGTTTTTATCCACAATCGTCAGATAATTCTTTGCGCTGGGAGATAGCTTGATGTCCCGTGTTACTTTCTCCAGAGGACTTTTAATTAAAGTTAGGGGCGTACGTATCTCATGAGCGATATTGATGAAGAAATCAATCTTAGCTTGATAAAGCTCCTTCTCCTTTTCATTCTCGAACTCCTGTATTTTCTGCTGTATATTGGCCTTATTATGCCGGGAAATGATAAAGATCAGCAACACTACGCATCCGATAGCGATAATCCCATATAGGATTAACGCCTTGGTAGAGAGCCACCATGGGGGAAGGATCGTAATCTGGAACATCGCCGGCTCATCATTCCAAATACCGGACAGGTTCGCCGCCTTCACCTTGAACGTATAATTACCGGGCGGTAGTTTTGTGAAATAAACCCGGTTCTCGCCCACCACATGATACCATTTGGAACTTAACCCTTCCATGCAATAGGCGTATTGGGTGAGGTTGGGAGCTTGGTAGCTTAATGATGTGTAGTCGATGTAGAATGTGGACTGATTATGTTCTAAGGTGATTCCTTTTTTAAAAGTGATAGCCTCTTGGTGTAAGAAGTTATGATCTGGATCATTATAATTAATCTGTGATATATATACTTTCGGTTGAATGGAAAATTCTTGGATACTATTAGGTTGGAAGCTAATCATCCCCTTTAGTGTCCCAAAATATAATTTGTCATTATCTGTTTTTAAAGAAGAGTTATAATTGAATTGATTTGAAGTTAATCCATGTTCTTTTTTGAAGACTTTTATTTTATGGTTTTTAGGGTTGAGTCTTGCGAGGCCGTTAGCCGTACTGATCCACATGTTTCCTTTTTTATCTTCTTCAATACGGTAAATTACATTGCTAGGTAAGCCATCTTGCATATCGTATTTGGTCGTTTGTTGAGTACTACGGTCATAAATTTTGATTCCGTCACCAGTTGCGAACCATAAGTTGTTCTTACGATCTTCATAAATATTGTTTATTGTTCGGCTTGTATTTACTGTATCTAATTTAAATTCTCCGTGTTGGGAAGTAGCAGGATTATAATAATATAGTCCTTTACTCGATGTTCCAGCCCATATTACTCCATCATGATCTTCAAAAAGAGTTTGTATCCTACAATTATTAGGAAATTGGCTTAATTTCTCAAAAATGTCTTTTTGAGAATTATATTGATAGACACCAAGAGCGGTAGCTACCAGCAAATCATTGTTTTGGAGTTTATAAAGGTATACGATGATGTCGTTTTTGTTTGCATAAGGATTTACGGAAATCGTGTAATGTTTGATTATTTTCTCAGTACGGATATCCATTAAATCAATACCATTAGCGTGTGTCCCTATCCATAGGTGATTATCTATAGACGCTAATCCATGTATACAATTTTGTGAAAGGCCTTTCATGTCATTAAAAGATGTATATGAATGGTCCTTCATGTTTAGCTTATTCAATCCAGCGTCTTCTGTGCCAATCCATAGATTATTATTTTTGTCTATGCAAATATCGTGTATAATATCTCCATTGAGCGTTCTTTGTCCAGGAATATTATAGTGCCTTTTGAATTTTGAATAAGGAGGAGAGTAGCTGATACCGCCATTATCAGTACAAACCCAGATACCTCCTTCTTGATCTTTGTAGAGTTCTTTGATAGCATTGCTGGATAATGAATAGAGGTCACTTTTATTTTGCTGGATAGACATTATCGTATCATTTTGAATATCATATAAATATATGCCATTAAAAGTGCCAATCCATACTTTCTCCTTTGTCATACGAATGATATTTCTAGTATAAAGTGGAGATTTTTTTTGTTGAGGTAAAATATCTTTATATGTTTTTGTCTGTATATCGATTCGTTTTATACCATTATCTTTAGTTCCAATTAATAATATATTATCTAAAGGAGAGGCCCATATTGCTGTCATATCATCGATAGGATGATTTTTATCTAGATTCTTGATATCTAAGGCTATGAATTCATTTTTGTCATCATCTAGAAAAACGACATTACCATTCGCTGTTGTTGCCCAAATTTGGTCTTGAGGAGTTATATAAAAGGAGGTAATAGGATCACTTCCTTTATACATATAATTAAGATGCATACCTTGACTTTCATTGTATTTTACGAGTGAGTACCCATTAAGAATCATCCAGAGATTTCCTTGCTGGTCAAATTGTAGTGAATAACAGTTGATTCCTTTGGTGAAATCAATGAGTGTGAAGGAATCTGTTTGATAGTCATATTTTTGTAGCCCAAGGTTGGTACTTACCCAAATTTGTCCGGTGGGACTTTTCGCTAAGTCAAGAATATAACTGCTCATTAAAGAGCCTTTTTCTGAAGAGTAGCTCTTGAATGTATAGAATTTTTTGCTGTCAAATCTATTGAGCCCATCTCTGGTACCAAACCACATAAAGCCATAGTCGTCTTGTACGCAACATGTGACATGATTATTACTTAATCCGTCTTCCATGTCATAGGACTTAAAGTAGAATGGGGTTGCATTCAGTTCTACTAAGAAGAATAAGCATAATAGCACAATTTGAAACTTCATGAGCTGTTGATGTTTTCCATGTTTCGTTTGCAAGATATCAACTTTTTTGATTTTTGCTTTTGTAAATTAGTTTCATTCTTTTTCATATAGTCTCAATATTGATTTTCAGATTCCAATTTCTTCTAATTCTAGTTGGTTTATAGGTGTGTTGATACGAAAAGTAACAATTTTGATATGATTGAATGGTTTGTTTTTCAATATCAATGATACATTTGCGACAAGTTCTTTAATGAGATAAGACTAGTAACGTTAAATTAATACTATGTTAATATGAAGAAAGTAATTGTTTTAATCAGTTTTTTATGTGGAGCGTTCTTTGTAAGTGCTCAACAAGGTAATCAACAACAAAGGCAACAAGAGCGGTGGAAACCGGAAAGTACAGAATGGTATCATCCTGTACCTCCAAAAGTAACCCCTGGAGTTGGAACAAGTGCTCCTTCTGATGCAATCATCCTGTTTGATGGAAAAGATCTTACAAAATGGGAAGCTGCTGGGAAGGATGGTGGATCTGCAAAATGGGCTATAAAGGATGGAACGATGGTTGTAGTTCCCGGTTCTGGCTCTATCCGTACAAAAGAGTATTTTGGTGATTGCCAATTACACATAGAGTTTAAGACCCCGATACCAGGTAAAGATAATACTTTACAAATGAAAGGAAATAGTGGCATTATGTTACAAAGTCGTTATGAGGTACAGGTCCTAGATTGTGAGGATAATCCTACTTACGTAAATGGCTGGGTTGGTAGTGTTTATAAGCAAAGTGCTCCTTTAGCAAATGCTTTTACAAAGACGAATGAATGGCAAGTTTATGATATATATTGGAAAGCTCCTCGT
Organism: Parabacteroides sp. Y3-G-102; assembly: GCF_023656845.1. Lineage (NCBI taxonomy): Bacteria > Pseudomonadati > Bacteroidota > Bacteroidia > Bacteroidales > Tannerellaceae > Parabacteroides > Parabacteroides sp. Y3-G-102. Next base: position 17,212 of record NZ_JAMOKU010000058.1, read on the forward strand.
TTTGGAACAAATGATGAGTTGGAATCTCCTGCGATGATAACAGTCGTCTTGAATGGGATTGTTGTTCAGAATAATTATGTGCTGAAAGGGAATACCCCATATACAGGGTTACCTAAATATGTAGCTCATGGCCGTATGCCTTTAAGTTTACAAGACCATGGGGTAGAAGTTGCTTTCCGAAATATTTGGATTAGAGATTTGTAGAAAGAAGTTTAACCTTAAAGAATGATAACTTATGACTACACGTAGAAATTTCTTGAAAAATACAACAATGCTGGCGGCAGGTTTAGGAGTATCTCCTCTTTTGTCTTCGTCACCCTTACGATCTTATCAGAAAGAAGAGGTCATAAATGGAAAAGTAAGAATTGCCGTGATTGGAGTTGGAATGGGATGTCGAGATTTGCAAGGAGCGTTGACTGATAATCCATGGGTACATTGTGTCGGTATGTGTGATGTGAATAAAGTCAGACTTGAAGAGCAGCTTGCACGTTTTAAGAAAGATTTTCCAGAACAGACGGTTTCTATAAAAGCTTATACTGATTTTCGGGAGGTACTGGCCAATAAAGAAATTGATGGGGTTATTATTGCCACGCCCGACCATTGGCATCCTTATATTTTTGCAGAAGCCTTGAAGGCGGGAAAAGCTATTTATGTAGAGAAACCTGTTGGTAATTCAATTTCTGAGTGCAATGCGATGATGGACTTTCAGAAAAAGTATAAAGGTGTTGTGACAACGGGATTATGGCAAACAAGCCAACGCTATTTCAGGGCTGCGAATGAGATATTAAAATCTGGTGTGCTAGGGGATGTTTATAAGGTACAATTATGGCTTTGCCAATCTACAAATCCTCGTCCTTCTGTTGAGGATTCAGAGGCACCATCCACTTTGGACTATGATATGTGGTTAGGACCGGCTCCGGAACGTCCTTTTAATAATTCCCGTTTTCGTGGTTGGCGTGGTTTTTGGGATTATGGTGGTGGCCAACAGACTGATTGGGGGGTGCATTGGATTGATTCTGCTTTTGACGGGTTAAAAGCACTTGGTTTATGTGATAGAGAATACCCAGATGCGGTCTTTTCTATTGCATATAAAGATCCGGCATCGTTTAATGAAACTCCAAGTTGCCAAACAAGTATTTTCCAATATAAGAATTTCCATATTGAATGGGCTCAACAAGTTGCTTACCTTTATAATCGGAATCAAGGGGTCGCTTGGGTCGGAAGTAAAGCCACTCTGGTATGTAATCGTGAAGGCTATGAGTTGATACCGGAGAAAACCCGTGATGGTATCCTTTTGGCCGATAAAGCTCAATTGGTTGGTAAATTTGAAGATGGGGGAGTAGAGGCTCATGCGACTAATTGGTGTAAATGTATTTTGAATAAATCGATTGAGACAAATAGTCCGATAGAAAAGGGGGCTTTTGCTACAATATTGGCTCATATGGCCAATATCTCGTATCGGACAGGAACTCGTGTGGTATACGATCCTCAAACAAGGAAATTTGTGGACAATCCTAAAGCGGATGCATACTTGAACAAAACATATAGAAGCCCTTGGCAATTTCCGAATATAAAATGAATGAAATTATGAAAAGACTATTATTGTTTACCATTTGCTTGTTGTGCGCCAGTTCTGTATATGCTATTGATATTTCACGGTTAGAACCTGCTTGCTGGTGGGTAGGGATGAAAAATCCGGAATTACAGATTATGGTATATGGCAAGAATATCGCAAGCTCTCAAGTTTATATTGATTATCCGGGGGTAAGAGTCAAGGAAATTGTTGGAGTCGAGAACCCTAATTACTTGTTCCTTTATTTGGATATCTCCAGAGATGCCTCTCCCGGTACAATGAATTTGATATTTCAAAAAGGGAAAGAGAAAGAAATCCGGGCCTTTGAGTTAAAGGAAAGAAATAAAAAGGTTGGAGCTGCTGGATTTTCACCTGCGGATGTGATGTACTTGATTACTCCAGATCGTTTTGCAAATGCGGATCCATCTAATGACAATCTAGATGATGTGAAAATAGATCGTTCGAGAGGGGGAGCTCGCCATGGAGGTGATTTACGTGGTATTATTAATAAATTGGATTATATCCGTGATTTAGGCTTTACGACAATTTGGTTAAATCCTGTATTGGAAAATAGGATGCCGGGAGGTTCTTATCACGGATACGCTATTACTGATTTTTATCAGGTAGATCCTCGTTTTGGAACGAATGAAGAATATTGTGAATTGATAGATAAGGCCCACGAAAAAGGAATGAAAGTCGTGATGGATATGATTTTTAATCATTGCGGAAGCTCTCATTGGTGGTTAAAAGATTTTCCTTCCTCGGATTGGCTGAATAATCAAGACAACTTTGTTCAAACAAATCATTTTAAATGGACTCTTATGGATGTTCACGCTCCTCAGTCGGAGAGAGAGATCTTGGTAAATGGTTGGTTTGGTAGAGGTATGCCAGATTTAAATCAGAAAAATAGGCACTTAGCCCGATATTTGATTCAAAATAGCATTTGGTGGATTGAATACTCACGGATTGATGGTATCCGTCAAGATACACATCCATATGCAGATTATGATTTTATGGCAACTTGGTGTAAGGAGGTGGAAAATGAATATCCGGATTTCAATATTGTGGGAGAAGCTTGGTATCCAAGAGGGACTGCTTCGGCTTGGTGGCAAAGAGATTCTAAAATGAATGAATCTAATAGTAACTTAAAGACAGTGATGGATTTTGATTTGACCTTTACTTGCCAAAAAGCGTTTGGAGATGCATGTTCTAGCCGTGAAGGATTCGAAGCAGGGTTATTTAAAATTTATGAAGTTATCGCACAGGATTTTTTATTCCCGGATCCTAATAATGTACTAGTCTTTTTGGATAATCATGATTTAGGACGCTTTATGCAGAAAGGAGAATCTGATTTAAGAAGGTATAAACAGGCTATTGCTTTTTTATTAACAACTCGAGGGATTCCTCAGATTTATTATGGGACAGAGATTTTAATGTCTGGGACAAAAGCAGAAGGAGATGGTATTATCCGCACTGATTTTCCCGGAGGTTGGGCAGGAGATCCAAAAGATGCTTTCACTCCTGAGGGACGTACGGATTTGCAGAATCAAGCTTGGGATTATATGAGAAAATTATTGAATTGGAGACAGCGATGTGATGCTGTTAAAGAAGGTAAGTTGATTCATTATACTCCTGATAAATCGGGTTGTTACGTATATGCTAGGGTAAAGGATAATAAAACGGTACTTGTTTTAATGAATGGAACAGATCAAAACCAGACATTAGATATGAATCGTTTTCATGAAGTCGTAAAAGATTATAGATCTGGGAAAGATATTATAACAGATACGATCGTTGCGATAGACACGGCGGTTCATATTCCGGCTCGTGGTGTTTATATTTTAGAACTTGTCTAACTTTAAATTTAATATGTCATGAGATGTAAAAGTATTAGTGAATTTATTATGTGCTTTATGCTTTCTTTGTTTTCATTGACAGCGTTTGCGCAAATCAAGATCACAGGAACTGCTTCTGATGCGGAGACAGGAGAGCCTTTATCTTTTATCACCATACAGATTAAAGGTACCACTGCGGGTACTACTTCCGATATGGATGGAAATTATTCAATTGAGGTACCTAATAGAGATGCCATTTTAGTGTATTCTTATATTGGTTATCGTTCCCAAGAGATAAAGGTCGGAAATCAGACTCATATTAATGTTCGTCTATCGGAAGATGTGGAGACATTAGATGAAGTGGTCGTTGTTGGCTATGGAGTTCAGAATAAGAGAGATGTGACAGGATCGATCGCTAAAGTTGGAAGTGAGGAACTAATGTCTGTTCCAACAAGCTCTTTCGATGCCGCTTTACAAGGGCGTGCCGCTGGTGTACAAGTAACCCAAACATCGGGTTTGGCTGGCTCTGGTGCAGCCATTCGAGTGAGAGGTATCGCTTCTATTACCGCTGGAGGTGATCCATTGATTGTTGTTGATGGAATACCCATCATGCAAAATGCCGGAGATCGAGTGGGTGCAGCACAAGATAATCCAATGTCATCTATAAATGCGAATGATATTGAAAGTATTGATATATTGAAAGATGCCTCGGCAACGGCTATTTATGGATCCAGAGGTGCGAACGGTGTTGTCTTAATAACAACTAAACGTGGTAAATCAGGAAAACCTCAAATAAATTTTAGTTCTAAAGTTGCATTTTCAACAACTAATAGGAAAGTTGATATGTTGGAAACTAAAGATTATCTGGATATTTATAAAGAAGCATTGGAAAATGATTATAAGTTTAATCCCTCTGGTGCGACAGATCCTTCTACTGTATCATCATATCCCGGTGGTTATTCAGAAGAACAAGCTTTATTAAATAATACGGATTGGCAAGATCTTATTACGAGAACAGGAATTTCTACCTACAATGATTTATCGGTATCGTGGGGTAATAAGAAAATACAGACTTATTTAGGGGTTTCTAATGTAGAAGAGAATTCATATTTGGTGAATGATCATTTCGGAAGGACGAGCGTACGCCTTAATATTGATTATAAGCCTATAAACATTTTAAAAATAGGTGGAAATTTTAGTTTCTCTCACACGGATCATCGACCCACTCCTTCAAGTTGGGATGGTGGTTGGGGACGTGCCATAAGTACGGCTTTGCCTTATTTCCCAGCCTATAATTCGGATGGTAGTTATTATGTTTTTCCTAAATCAACAAATCCGGTGACGGAGGCAAATGAGAAAAGACGTAGAATATTTACCCAACGTACAATGGCAAGTTTATATGCTGACTTACAGATAATCAAAGGATTGTCATTGCGGCTAGAAGGTAATATAGATTATCGAGATAATGAGTCTAATTATTTACGAACGAAAGAATTATCAACAAAACCGAATAGTAATGTGACAAATCGTTATGAGACAAATTGGAATGCGAAAGCACTCTTGAATTATAGCTTGTCGATTAATGAAAAACATCGTTTTCATTTCTTGTTGGGAACAGAAGCATTGAAATCTACACGAGTATCGAATTATACGAATGTCGTATTTGAGCAAGGAAAAGAAGATTGGTTATTTAATAATCCGGCTTATGATGAAACGAATAAGACTTTTACGAGCTATCCTAATCAAGATTTCTCATTTATATCCTTTTTCGGACGTATAAATTATACATTTAAAGACCGTTATATGTTCACTGGTACTTTCCGTAGAGATGGTTCGTCACGATTTGGGGAGAATAATAAATTTGGTAATTTCCCTGCGGCTTCTATTGGTTGGATGATCACGGAAGAGGACTTTTTAAAAGATAACGAGGTTGTAAGCTTGTTGAAATTGAAAACAGGTTTTGGTATTACTGGTAATGCGGAAATCCCTAACTATGCGCAATGGGGGGCAGTTAGCGTGAATACGAATCAATTGTATGTAGGGGATAATTATTGGTATATCAATTCTTTGAAAAACCCAGATTTGAAGTGGGAAACAACCTCTACTTTTGATGTAGGTTTGGAGTATGGTTTCTTAAAAAATCGGATTTCAGGTGAAATCGGATTTTATAATAAGAATTCCAAAGATCTATTTTTGAATGTAAGTGTTCCAGCATCTGTGGGATATACGGCATTCTTGGCAAATATCGGAAAAGTCAGAAATACGGGTGTGGAGTTTAATATTAAATCCGTGAATATTACAAATAGAGATTTTACATGGACTACTGATTTTAATATCAGCTATAATAAGAATAAGGTTTTGGATGTTGGTAATGCAGGACCAGACGCATTAAGTGGAGAAGGTGATACACGTGTGTTAGTAGGACAGCCTATTGGCGTAAACTATTTGGTTAAGGTTCTACGTGTTGATCCTCAGGATGGTATGCCTGTTTATGAAATGCTTGATGAGAATAAGAAACCGGTTGGTGAAACTAAAGAATATAATGCGGATAGAGATCGTCAGCCTGTAGGCCATCCTTATTCCGATTTTGTAGGAGGTTTGAATAATACGTTTACATATAAGAACTGGGATTTCGGTTTTATGTTTACATTCCAAATAGGCGGCAATATTTATGACGATGGTGAGAAATTTCAGATGAATAATGTTGGCACTTGGAATCTGAAAAGTAATGTTCTTGATAGATGGCAGAAACCTGGTGATGTGACAGATGTACCTCGGGTAAGTTTAGGAAAAAGTGGCATTGAACTGGCGAGAAATACAACTGAATATCTACATGATGCGGGATTCTTACGTTTAAAAAATGTAAATGTGGGTTATACTTTCAAAGGTATTAGAATCAAGAAGTTTAATATAAGGGATATTCGATTATATGCTCAAGCAACTAATTTATTGACTTTATTTAGTGAATACTATAATAAATATAGTGGTGAGCCTGAGATTATGCGTGATGTCGATTCAGCTCAGAAGAGGAATTTGAGTTTGAATGTGACTTATTTAACACCTCCTCAAGCTCGTACATATACTATCGGATTAAGTGTTAACTTTTAAATGAATAAGATTATGAAAGTAAAATATATAGCAGTAATATTACTCAGTACCCAATTAGTCTATACGGCATGTGATGACATGGGATTTCTACAAATAAAACCAGATAGTTTAGAACTGACAGATGATCGTATTAAGACGGTAGATGATTTGGAGAATTTATTGTTGGGTGCTTATAATGGAATACGTTCTTCGGGCTTTTGGGGAGGCCGGACGTTGCGTGGTTTTGATGTGATCGCAGATGATGGTGTGGCAGATGTGGCTACTTTTGAATGGGTTCAGATGAGTGCTCATACAATGAATTTGGTAAATGCGGTTGGACGTGATACCTGGACCGCGACATATAATGCCATAAATATGGCGAATCAAGTTGCGTTTAGCGATTTAGGGGAAAGTATCTTGGCGAGTGATCCTCAGAAAGAAGCTCAATTTAAGGCTGAGGCATCTTTTATTCGTGCATTAGGATATTTTCATTTAGTAAGAGCCTTTGGCCTTCCTTATGCAGAGGAGACTAAGGATATCGCAGAGATGGGAGTTCCCCTTCGTTTAAGGGGGGTGATGGATCGTGCTACTGCATTTGAGGTCGTACAACGTTCAACGGTCTCTGAGGTTTATTCTCAAATAATCTCAGATTTGGAATATGCGATCGAAAACTTACCTGGAGAGAATAAAGTAGAGTCTGGTAGAGCGACCGTTGATGGCGCAAAAGCGTTATTGGCAAAAGTCTATTTTTATAAACATGATTTTGGGAATGCGGCTAAATATGCGGAACAAGTTATTAATACTCAGAAGTATGATCTTGATGAGGATTTGACTGCTAAATTCGGTAGAGCGGAAAAAAAGACTGTTACGCAAGAAATTGTAGCGATGATACCTTCTGCGTCATTGATTGAGGATTCTTGGGGTGGTTTAAGAGATTATCGTACGAATGGATTGGCTTTACCCACAAGCAGGCCGTCTAATGAGTTGATTGCTGCTTATGACCAACAAAATGATAATCGTTTTAAAACGTTTTTTAAAAATATAGACGGTTCATGGTATACTCTGAAGTTTGATTATGAGTATATGGATGGTATTATTATTGGATATAATGAGTTGTTACTACTTTATGCCGAGTCTTTAGCTAAATCGAATGGAAATATGAATCAAGCTTTGAATGCTTTGCAAAAAATAGAAAAAAGGGCTTATGGCAAAGCTAATACTACAACTACTGATAGGGCTTCTTTTATTAAAGCAGTACAGAAGGAACGTCGTTTGGAAATAGCTTTACAAGGTGAGAGATTATTTGAATTGAAGCGTATCAAACAGTCGGTTCGTGGTGAAGCTTGGGATTCTCATAAAGTGATGTTTCAGATTCCGGATGTTGAGCAGAATGGTAATCCTGATGTTAATATGAATTAACTTGGCTGTTTAAAAAGGGTGAGTTTGGCTCACCCTTTATTTGCTTTTACATCTAAATAATTATAGCTATGATTAGAAAAATAATAATATTTACTTCATTTCTGTTATTTGTACTTGGGACAGTGGCTGCTCAAACGATAAATAAGGTAGAGCCGTTGTTTTGGTGGGCAGGAATGAGAAATCCAGAATTACAGTTGATGGTATATGGGGATCATATTTCTGAATATCATCCTGTTATAAATGAACCTGGTGTTTATTTAAAAAGTTGTGTAACGGTAGATAGTCCCAATTATTTAATATTATATTTAGATTTATCACAAGCTCATTCTGGAACATTTGATATAACTTTTGTGAATGGGGAAAAGAAGTTCGTATATGCTTACGAGCTGAAAGAGCGCAAGGAGAGTACAGATGATATACAAGGATATGATTCTTCGGATGTGTTGTATTTAATTATGCCGGACCGTTTTGCTAATGGTGACCAATCGAATGATCAGATTTCTATGTCAACGGAATATGTGATGGATCGTAGTAAGCCTGGGGCTCGACATGGAGGTGATTTGAAGGGGATCGAAGATCATTTGGATTATTTTGTGGACCTTGGGGTAACAGCTATATGGTTAAATCCCGTGTTGGAGAATGATGGGAAAGGAGGTTCTTATCATGGCTATTTCTCAACGGATATGTTTCATGTGGATAGGCGTCTAGGATCAAATGAAGATTACCTTCGATTGATAAATAAAGCGCATCAAAAGGGATTACGGGTTGTTATGGATATGATTTTTAATCATATTGGAGCAAATCATCCTTGGGTGCTAGATGTGCCATCTAAGGATTGGTTTAATGTAAGTCCTTCTAAAAGGGGGAATCATGCTAAGGCTATTTTCTATGACAATTATGCATCAACTTATGATTCTGAAGTAATGAAATATGCAGGATTTGGAATAGATTTGAATCAAGCAAATCCTCATGTTGGTAAATATCTTATTCAGAATTCTATATGGTGGATTGAGTATGCTCGGATTGATGCGATTAGGCAAGATACATATCCATATTCCGATTTTGATATGATGCGTGAGTGGAATATCCAAATCATGAATGAATATCCTCAGTTTAATATAGTTGGTGAGATTTGGACTAATTATACGATTGGTACGGCTTGGTGGCAAAAAGGGTGTAAACTTAATTTTGGAAAAGATACGGAACTGAAGTCTGTGATGGATTTTACTCTGATGAGTATTGCAAGTGATATCTTTAATGACAAGTCTTCACCGGAAGGGCGATTAGATAAAATCTATGATCATTTGTGTTATGATTTCGTGTATCCAGATATTAAAAATGTTTTGCGTTTTTTAGATAATCACGATACTGATAGGTTTTTACGTTCGGAGCCTAAAGACTTAGATGGTTATAAACAAGGGGTTGCCTTTTTATTAACAATCCCTGGCACTCCTCAATTATATTATGGACATGAATTGTTAATGTCTGGGACGAAAAGTCGCCCGGGTGGGGATGGGAATATACGTTTAGATGTTCCAGGAGGGTGGCCTGGAGATTCTCAGAATTGGTTTACGAGGGAAGGACGTTCCGACCTACAGAATAAGGCTTGGGATTATTTACAGACTTTATTGAAGTGGAGGAAGGGCAATAAGATCATTTCCGAAGGTAATATGAAACATTATATGCCACAATTAGGAGTGTATGTATATGAGCGTTATCTAGAGGGTAAAAGTGTCATGGTCATTATTAATGGAGCTAATCATGAAGTTGATCTTCCACTTGCCCGTTATAAGGAATCTTTAAAAGAGGGAATAGAAGGAAAGGATATAATAACGAAACGAACGATCTTATTTAAGGACAGCTTGAAGCTGGCATCTAAAGAGGTATTGGTCGTTGAGATGAATTAAGAGATTATGAAAATAAACAGACGACAATTCGTAAGAAACTTAGGATTGGGCACAGCCTCGTTGAGTATGGGAAGTTTGATATCGACTTCTTCTTGTGCCCCTTCTGGGGATTCCCGTGATAAAAGAGGGAAAGTGAGTGATGACGATCAATTCCTATTTATCGGTGACGATATCGCCATCGCCCAGACAGAGTATGGGAAGGTGCAGGGATATCTGCTGAATCATGTATATACGTTCTTGGGAGTTCCTTATGGGGCTGATACGTCGGGAAAAAATCGCTTTATGCCTCCCCAAAAGCCAGAGCCGTGGACAGATGTGAGACCGGCGGTTTTTTATGGGAATACGGCGCCGCAACGTATGGAGAACCGGTGGCCCAATAATTACGGAACTTTTGCCGATCATTGGAACTACTGGGATGTGAGTGAGGATTGCTTATATTTAAATGTATGGACACCGGGCATTGCGGATGGTAAGAAACGTCCCGTATTGGTGTGGCTGCATGGCGGTGGTTTTACAAATGGTAGTGGGATCGAGCAGGATGGATATCATGGAGAGAATATAAGCCGGGAAGGAGATATCGTATTCTGTTCCATTAATCATCGGTTGGGGCCGATTGGCTTCTCTGACTTATCTGGTGTTGGTGGAGAAGCGTATAAGGATTCCGGAAACGTGGGGATGTTAGATATTATTGCCGCCTTGCGATGGGTTCATGATAATATCGCCAATTTCGGTGGAGATCCCGGGAACGTAACGGTTATGGGACAATCCGGAGGAGGTTCTAAGGTCTGTACAGTAGCCGCTATGCCGGCGGCAAAAGGTTTGATCCATAGAGCCGTGGCTTTAAGTGGATCTACGGTAGGAGCTTCCGATCAGGTGATGACCCGGAAGGTGGGAGAATATATTTTGAGAGAAGCGGGGCTGACCGCTTCCCAACTGGATAAATTGCAAAGAATACCTTGGCGGGAATATTTGGATATAGCGGATAGGGCTTGTAAAAAGTGCTGGGAAGATCAAGGGATTAGCATGAGACGGACTTTTGGCCCTGTTGCTGATGACCGGAATATTCCGGCCGGTGTATTCTACTCCGGTGAGAGCCATTTGGAGTCTCCTGTCGTGCCGATGATATTCTGTACGACTTTCCATGAATGGAACCCGAACAGGGCGGATGCGGCTTTGGAAAAAATCACTCAAGACGGTGTGATCGAGAAACTGAGAAGTCAATATGGTGATAAAGCGGAATCGATCGTGAAGGCTTTCGCCAAGAATTTCCCGGATAAGACTCCGATGGAGCTTTGGGCGATGATTTTGTCTTCCCGTCAACGAGTGGTTGAGGCGGCTAACGCAAAATTAAAGCAAGGCCAGCCTGTGTATGTAGCTTGGTTTGGCTGGTGTCCGCCCTTGTTTAATAACCGTATGCGTGCGTTCCATTGCTCGGATATCTGTTTCTGGTTTAAAAATACGGATCGGATGTTTACCCATACGGGTGGAGGTAAGGTACCTCGTGCGTTGTCAGATAAGATGTCTGGCGCTTTGTTGAATTTCATGCGGACAGGAGATCCGAACGGAGGAGAGTTACCCGCTTGGCCGAAATACACGGAAGAAAATGGAGAGGTGATGATCTTGAATAATACGTGTGAGGCTCGGAATGATCCGGACCGGGAGGCCCGTAAATCTTTGGAGGTTTAATTTAAAACGAGAGTGTTATGCTTGAGAAAAAGATTTCAAGACGTAATATGCTTCGGGCCACCGGTCTGGCGGTTTTGGGCAGTACGTTCGCAGGCTTGGCTTCTTGCGCTCCGAAGAAAAAAGAGGAGCCATCACCCGAAGCATCCTCTTCGAAACGTCCTTTCCGTGTCTGTCTCAATGTCTCTACGATAGCGGGTTATAAACTTCCTGTTCAAAAACAGATTGATTTATGTGCCGAGGCTGGTTTTGAGGGAATTGAGTTATGGACCCGTGATGTGGATGCGTTCGTAAAGCAAGGGGGAACTTATGAGACACTTAGGCGTCAGCTGGAAGGCTCCGGACTTTTATTGGAGAATATGATCGGTTTTGCCTCGTGGTTTGCCGATGATCCTTCGAAACGGAAGGAAGGGCTAAACCAAATGCGGCATGATATGGAGATGGTAGCGGGATTGGGCGGTAAATTTATCGCCGCTCCTGCTCAAGGAGTTACTCAATTGGATCGTACACGGTTGCCGGAGTATTCCGAACGCTATCGGGCGATACTGGATTTAGGGGATGAGATGGGTGTCACTCCGATATTGGAACTATGGGGAGCCGGGGTTCTGAATCAATTATCGGATACCATGGCGATAGCGATCGCCTCCGGGCATTCGCGGGCTTCTGTCTTATTGGATTTCTACCATTTGTACAGAGGAGGAAATAGTTTTGATAGTTTACGCTTGATAAATGGGAAGATCCTTCCGGTTTTTCATATCAACGATTATCCGGAGTTGCCTCCTCGTACGGAGTTGAGAGATTCGGATCGGGTGTTTCCGGGAGATGGTATTTGCCCGTTTAATAAAGTACTTCCTTTGCTATACGACTCCGGTTTCCGGGGTGGGTTATCTGTAGAGCTTTTTAATAAGGGATATTGGGAAACCATGGATGTAAAGGAGGTCTTAAGGAAGAGTTTTGAGAAAACCACACAGGTAATCAATAGTTCGATGGGATAAAAGTTTGTTGGGATTTAGGAAAGGGACTGCCTCGAGGTGTTTTACCTTCGAGGCGGTCCCTTCTGTTTTTATAGTATCTTCTTTTAAAAATCAATTATTTTATAATCCGCTGTGATATAAAAAGTAGTATATTTGCGTACTCTGTTTTGGGGTACGCAAAAGCTTTGTTCACCAGAATGAATAGGCATTATCCTAAATAAACCGTTGTTTTGCGGAGAGGTCTAGGGGTTGTTATCATCGGGAAAGCCGATAATAAAAGATATACATTATAATGAATTTACTTCTGAGATATGTGGGTCATGGTATAACTATAAGTTTGTTAGTATTTATAATGCTGGCGTTTCATTTGTCTACGTTAGCACGGACAAGTGAAAAACGTGTGCTCCGGGTTGCCTTTCCGCAGGTGGTAGGCATGAGTTGGACGGCGGAGGACGGTAGTCATCATGGTATGCTCGTGGACTATCTCAATGAGATTGCCAAATATACCGGTTGGGAATACGAGTACATTGATACGAATAGGCAAACCGTGTTGAATGAATTTATCGCAGGTCAGTATGAATTGATGGGTGGAAACTATTATATACCCGGTTTAGAGAAATATTATGCTTATCCGGATTACAATATGGGATATAGCCGTTCTTTGTTGCTTGCTCGTTCTGACGATCGTACTATCCATAGCTATAATTTGGAGAGTATGAACGGGAAAACCATCGGTGTATATGAGAATGCGAAAGAAAATATTCGCCGCCTCAAGGAGTTTTTGGCTATCAACGGATTAGACTGTAAGTTCCAATATTACAGCTTGAAAGATATGCAGAAGAACGACGAGGGATTATATTTTTATTTAATGAATGGAGAGATAGACTTGCTGTTGAGTGGCATTATTTACAATCACGATTCTGTACGGGTGATCGCTACATATAATTCTCAACCCTATTATATCGTAACCAATCCGGGTAATAAGGAAGTATTGGATGGTTTGAATATGGCTTTGGAACGGATCTTGGATGCCAATCCAAATTTCGCGGCAGAGCGTTATGCCGCTAACTTTCCTGCCCGACTTGTAAATATCCAATTTAGTGACCGGGATCTGGAATATGTCAAGAAAAGGAAAACGATCACGGTAGCCGTTCCGGAGAATTGGTATCCTTTTTATTGTAAAGAAACCTCCCAGAAGAACCATGTCGGTATCATGGTGGATGTATTGGATAAGATCAAGGACTTTACCGGTTTGGATTTTTCGTATGTGTATGCGAAGAATTATAGTGATGCGGTCCATCTGGTACAACGAGGGAAAGCTGATATCTTAGGCTTTTTCTTGGGAGATGAGAACGATGCGGCCCAGCTAGGGCTTGCGCTTTCAGCCTCTTATGTGAGTGCGAACAATATCATAGTACGCAATAAAGCCTGTAGTTATCCCGCTCCGGGTTTGGTTGGTGCTTTGGTGGAAAGTCAGCGATTTCCAAGTGGCATATCTGCGGAGAAGATTCGGTCCTATCCGGGCATTAAGGAGGCATTAGCCGCTGTCAATAGCGGAGAGGCTGATTTTATCTATGGATTGTCCTCTAAAATGGAACAGGATATTTCGCGTTATCATTTCACCAATCTTGCTCCTGTGACATTGGTCAATGATCAGAGTGCGATAAGTTTTGCGTTACCTACCCCGGTTGACCCGGATTTATTAACCGTACTCAACAAGGCGATCAATAATCTTTCTGAGTCCGAGAGGACTGTTATACGCAATCGGAATCTGGAATCTATCGGCGTGAGTGAATTCTCTCTTACGGACTTTATATATGCGAATCCCTTACAATTTATGTTTATCGTGATGTTTGTCTTGTCGGTGCTATTTACGGCATTACTGCTGGCTATAGGGGCCCGGATGAAAGCGACCGTGATACAGGGCAACCTGAAACGGGCTGAGGCGGCTAACTTGGCGAAGAGCGAGTTTCTTTCCCGGATGAGTCATGAGATCCGTACGCCGATGAACGGAATTGTAGGTATGAGTACTATCGCCATGCAAAACATAGATAATACCGATAAGATAAAGGACTGTCTTGAGAAAGTAATCATGTCTTCCAAGCATCTTCTCGCTCTCATTAACGACGTGCTGGATATGTCGAAGATAGAAAGCGGAAAAGTGGAACTTCGACATGAGAGCTTTAATTTCCGGGCATTCTTGCAGGACTTTGAAAATCTGTATGGCGAGCAGGCCAAGAGTAAAGGGATCAGCTATGAGACGGTATTGGCTAGTGATCTGGAAGTACAGATTATAGGAGACTCCTTGCGCTTGAATCAAGTTCTCTCCAACCTGTTATCGAATGCGCTGAAATTTACGCCGGCCAAGGGAATGATTAAACTTCGGGTATCTAAAACCGGTGAGGATCAAGAGAATGTTTACCTACGTTTCGAGGTAATCGATACGGGATGTGGTATAGCCGAGGAGAATTATGATAAAATCTTCGAATCGTTCGAACAGGAAAATGTGGATGTTACTTATAAATATGGAGGTACAGGATTAGGGCTTTCTATCGTTAAGCGTTTCACAGGGTTGATGGGTGGTGGCATACATGTGACGAGCGTGCAGGGGAGTGGCAGTACATTCACCGTTGATCTGCCTTTCGGCAAAATAAAGGAATCGGGTAAGCCCACTCGTTTTTCCGATATTAATGGGAGGAATGACCTTGCGAAGGATTGTTATGCTGTTGATTATGACTTCAAAGGTAAACGGATCTTATTGGTTGAGGACAATGAGCTTAACCGGGAGATAGCGGAGGAATTGATCGGAGTTACCGGTGCGTCGGTGGAGAGTGCTGAGGACGGGGTACAGGCCGTAGAGATGTTTAAGGAATCTGCCGAAGGGTATTATGATTTGATATTGATGGATGTGCAGATGCCGCATATGGATGGCTATGAGGCTACCCGGTGTATTCGTGCATTAGGGCGTTCTGATGCTCAAAAGGTTCCTATCTTCGCTATGACAGCCAACGCCTTCGCTGAGGATGTGCAGAAAAGTAGGGAGGCCGGTATGAACGCTCATATATCTAAACCATTAAATATACGTGCCGTGTATAAGCAAATGAACCGGTACCTTCAAGGATAAATAAAAGATTGATAAATAATTAAAAGGGGCCGCCTCTGGAAATTAAACTTTCGAGGCGGTCCCTTCTGCTTTTATTAGATATTCTTTATTTTTCCGTAATTACCGAGAATTCACCGATACCCGCTTGCTTTTTATTATCTACGATACGGGTTGCGACCAAACGGATTTGGTTACCTTTCGTTATCGGGAAATGTACGACTTGCTTGATCGGGTTAGCCTTGATATTGGAGAATTCGCCTTCGGCCACCTTCTTTCCATTAATATATAATTGATAGTTGGAGATATGACCGCTTGCGTCACGTCCTTGGTTCGGGGTGTAGCGGAATCCGGATATAGGCATTTCTTTCGCTAATTGTACGACTAACTCTTGTTTCCCTTGTGGCAAATAGTAGGTTGTGTAGCCGTTTCCGTCTAGGATCAGGCTGGTTTTCTCATCTTTCGGTGATACGATCGTGTAATCACAAGCAGGAATATCGAACGTTTGCGCGGAAACCGGACTGACTGTATCGAAAGTCGGATCATAGGCAATCGCCTTGACAGTTCCTTTTTGAGCGAAAGCGAATGGCGCCTGATAAAGCGGTGAGTCCTTGGTCGGATCTGAACCGTCGGTGGTATAATGAACCTCGGAGCCTTTATCCCCGGCCTGTATGGTTACCTCGTCATTGATATTACGGGCAATCGTTGGCTCGGTCACCAAGGCGGGGGCAAGGTATGCCTCCACGTTATTGATACAAAGCGGCCCGCGGGCGTCCGTGAAGTTGATGCGTATCTTCTCCGCTTTCTCGGTCAGGAAACGGACAATTCGTTTATAGCCGACAGTTGTCGTAGAATCCACGGTCTGTGCCGGAATCCATTTACCCCCTTGCTCGAGTTCGATATTGAACGAACGTACTCGTTGTCCTAATGGGATATATTCTTGTATTACCAAGCGGTTTACATCGGTAGGATGGGTTAACGTGAAAGTCAATGAACCACTGGTTACTCCATCGTCCGTAGCCCAATAGGTATCCCAATCCCCATCTACTGCCTTATTGGGACTAAAATTACGTCCTCTTTTATTGCTCGCTTGTACGTAACATCCTTTCAAAAGATTCTCCTTAAAGTCATTTTGGATGGTTTGATACCATTGTACGGCACGGGCGGAGTCTACCGGACTTATTTTTCCGTTCAACGCTACGGGGAAGTTCAATAGGAAATTGGCGTTATGCCCGACGCTTCGGTAATAAAGATCGACTAATTTTGCCAGAGATTTGACTTGGTGATCTTCCCGGGAGTGATAGAACCATCCCGGACGGATAGATACATCGCATTCTCCACCTAGCCACATCGGTCCGTTCTCATCTCCCCATACACTCTGTTGGAAAGTAGGCATGGAGGGTTCCGGGGCGAAGATGCTCCATTGGGTATCACCGGCCCAACCTTCCTCGTTACCGATCCAGCGGATATCGGGTACTGTCCCTCCGAAAACCATGATGTCCGGGTGGTGCGCCTTGATCGTGTCGCGTGCCCGCTCATATTGATAATAGGTCTTGGCGTCTATAGCACGGGTTTCATTCGTGCCGCCATACCAGCCATTGCCACCGTTTGCCCCATCAAACCAGTATTCGAACAACGGGCCATAGTTGGAGACTAATTCATGTAATTGGGCATGGAATTTCTCTACATATCCCGGTTGTCCGTAATTCTCACTGTTTCTGTCCCAAGGGGAGAGATAGACACCGAATTTCAGCCCGTGTTTCTTACAAGCGTCGGATAGTTCTTTTACCATATCCCCTTTGCCATCTTTCCAAGGAGAATTCTTTACGCTATATTCGGTTGTGGCGGTAGGCCATAGACAGAAACCGTCGTGATGCTTGGTGGTTAAGATTACGCCTTTCAATCCGGCGGCTTTGATTGTTTGCGCCCATTGATCGCAATCCAGATCCGTTGGATTGAATGTGGAGGCGGGAGTATTTCCGTAACCCCATTCCAGATCATTGAACGTATTTAATCCGAAATGGACAAAGGCGTATGTTTCCATCTTATGCCATTCAACTTGTGCCGGCGTGGGAACGGGCAGGATAGGGGCGGGCGCTGTCGCTTCTTTACAGGAGAAGAAGGAAAACAACCCAAGCCCCAATAAAATAGAGGAACTCAAGTGCTTCATTATTTGTTTATATTTAGATGAGACCTCAAATATATGAAAAAAAACGGCAGATTTTTATTCTGTTTTTAGATATCTAGATAAAAGATAAAGTCCCCTGTCTTTTAGATGTCTCCTCTGGGGAAATTTTCATGCTAGCATATGTTTGTTTATCAATTGTTTGCAGTGCCAGTTTATTTATCGCCTTTGGCACGGTCGTGCCATCACAGTGGCAACGCTGTGCCATCCGTGTGGCAGGGCCGTGCCATCGTAGTGGCACAGTATTGCCGCTATGATGGCAAGGGTACCGGCTATATCGTTTCCGTGAGCAGTCGGTATTTTTGCGTATCCTATAATATAATGTACCCGATATCCGTTGCCGTAAAAAACTTGAAAAATAATGCCCGATAAATTTGGATCGTATGTTTTATAGCATTACTTTTGCACCCGCATTCGAGAGAGAACGGCGCTTCAGAAATGATGGAAACGTGGAGGTATCCTTGGGTAGGGGATGAGGTTGGCTGGGCCAAGCGATAATTTCCAACCGCCCGGAGATAGACGAGAGAAAATAAATCGAGAATTTTTCACCGAAAAATTTGGAGATTAAAAAAAAGTCCTTACCTTTGCAGCCGCAATCGAGAAACGATAGCGAGAGAGTTCTTTGAGAGATTTACATAATTCAACAAGTAGTACAAGTATAGGAGAAGAAATTTTCCGGATTGATACCGTCAAAGAAGTATGACTTTGGACTACAATAACGGATTCCGGAGCGAGGA
>NZ_JAMOKU010000059.1:0-35218 GCF_023656845.1 Parabacteroides sp. Y3-G-102
GGAAATTATCGCTTGGCCCAGCCAACCTCATCCCCTACCCAAGGATACCTCCACGTTTCCATCATTTCTGAAGCGCCGTTCTCTCTCGAATGCGGGTGCAAAAGTAATGCTATAAAACATACGGTCCAAATTTATCGGGCATTATTTTGCAAGTTTTTTACGGCAACGGATATCGGGTACATTATAATATAGGATACCCTATTTAGAGTCTATATTCATCTAAAATAACTAAGTTCGCATCAAAATAGAGTTGGAAGAGAGTGTCGAATTTCGTTTTCGAGTTTGTTAGCCGAACCTTAAACCTATTTCTTCATCCCTCGTACGGGAAACTAATCTGAATGCCACACTAAATTAAAAAATTATGTCGAGACCAATCAAGAAAGGATTAAGTTATTTTCCACTGGACACCGATATGCTGTCCGATCGAAAAATACGTCGCTTATTTCAAAATTATGGATGCGAAGGTTTCTCCACCTACATGGCGATCCTGTGCGAAGCGTATGGAACCACGGGCTATTACGTCCGATACACGGACGATTTCTGTTTTGATATCGGATTTACGCTCAATCTGAAGGAAGAACAGATCCGTGAGATCATCGGATTTTGTGTTGAGATCCGATTATTTAATCAGGAACTATTCGCCCTGCAAGGAATCCTCACATCTTTCGGAATCCAATCCCGCTATCGGGAAATCAACAAGCGGAGCATATCCCGTATCTCCCCCGAATGGGAAATCCGGGAAGAGACCGCCCCTATTTCTACGGTAGAAATATCGGTTCCTGTTACAGAAACCCCGGTTTTAGCGACAGAAACAGCCCCAAAAGGAAAAGGAAAAGGAAATAAAACAAACACGGTAACAAAAATTCAAGCTAGAAATGAACATTCGACCTCAAATGATAACGGAGAGGCAGGCCGCAGAGCCGAGCTACTCCAAATGGCAGCCAACGCCACAAGCGCTAGCCGACATGCGTAAACGATACGGAGACGCCCAAGGTTTCCTATCGATATTCACCCCCGATCTACAGATCGCCGCCGCCCGTCACCCGGAGCGGACCTATACGGGCACGGCCCCTACGCTGGCCACGATAGCCGTCGGCTACGGTGAACCGGTAGCTATCGTATGGATCTGCATCCAGCTGGAGAACGTAAACCTGTTCGCGGGGGTAAAAGAGAAAATGCCCGTCAGCCGCCAAAAAGAGCTGTCAGCCTTGATTCTCACAGAGTACCCATTTTTAAAGGCTTCCGAGATACTCCTTTTCTTCCACCGGCTGAAATGCGGACGGTACGGACGCTTCTACGGATCGGTGGATGCCTTGACCATCACGACCTCGCTCCTGCAATTCATGGACGAGCGACGGAAAGAGAGCGTCCGCTACCGGCAACCGGACACGGCAGCTCCCGCCACGACCACCCCCTCCTCGAGTGGTATCACGTATGAAGAGTATTTAAGATTAAAAGAACAAAAACAGCAACACCATGAACACGAATAGAATCTATGGCCATCAAGAGTTGGCCCTTTTATATTTCCCGAACGTACTCCCCTCCTCGGCCTCCACGCAATTGACCCGTTTCATCCGCCGGGACCCGGAGCTACTGTCTGCCCTCGAAGCCATCGGCTATCGTAAAGGCATCCGCCTTTACACGCCCTTGCAAGTGCGGACCATCGTCGATCATATGGGTGACCCCGAGAATTGGAATCTTTAATTTCCAAGCCTCAATTATCAATTTTCCATTATTAACGGCATAACGGTGATTTCTCCCGTAATCCAACTCTTTTTTTCGAGCGAATCACGGCCGTAAATGTTCTCAAAAAAACACGTACATGTTTTTCGAAAAACACGTACGACTTTTTCCGAAAACACGTACGTCTTTTTTTCGGGTACAAATCCCGACATTGACCGACACTGACCGACTGCCCTTTTTTCAGTCTCTTACCTTTGCGGAAAAAAGAAATGATGAATAAACTTGTATGTATCGGGCTAATTATCCTATCCGCATTGTCTTGCTCGGTTTCACGAGATAACAAGCAAAGGCTGTATAAACACGAGAAAGACTCCCTCTCGGCAATCCGTATCGACCATCTCTTTCGCCAAGCCAAAAGCGACAGCCGGAATCACCTATCGGCCACCCTGCGCCAAGTAACCTTCTCTTCCCCCGACAGTTCCGGGCGGCAATATCCGCTGTCCGTGACCACCGCCACCCTGCAAGAACAATCCCGGCGATCGGCAACAGACACCTCTTCCCTATCCAGCGCCCAACGATCCACGCAAACCAGTACCGCCACGCACGTATCGCAGGAGAGCAAGGAGCGAAAAAGACAGGCGACCCCTTGGTGGCTATGGCTAGCGCCGGGCCTTGCCCTCATCGTGATTCTCAAAAAAACGACCTCGACAAAATAAAAACTCATCCTATGAACCATAAAAGAAATAAGTATCAGAAAAGAATAAATATACAATTAACAGTAGCCGTGATGTTATGCCTAGCCGGCCTCTCGCTGCTGTTCATGGGATTCTGGTGTAGCCCCACGGGAGAGATCCATAATTCCGTATTAATCGGCTTCGGTGAGGTCTCCACTTTCGCCGGCGCCCTATTCGGGGTGGATTACAAATATAAGGAGAAAAGGAACTATTAAGAAATAAGAAAACGGTAGGTGATAGTATAAATTTTTTTATTACTTTTACCCCTTACATATAATGGACTTATGAGAAAAACCTTTGTTTACCTCTTAATACTAGGCTTAACCTATTTTATTTCTTGTGATAGGCCAAACCATCACCCTTCAATCTTCCAGAAGGTAGAGAGATTAATGCCCCAACATCCGGATAGCGCCTTGGCACAAAAACAGTGGGAACAAGCGGCTTTATTATCCAAACGCTATGAGTTATCGCATGATTCCATAGAAAAAGCACGTCTGGAACAAGAGCTGGAAACAGAAAAGAATAAATGTATAACCTTGAGCAAAAGAAAAGACGTTCTAACCTATGTCATGTAAAAAAATAGCGGAATAAACAATAAATAAAATAATAGGCAAATGAAAACATTCAGTTTTATAGGAGTAACCATCCTGTTTGTAGTGACAGGGTGTGGAGGCAGTCATTCATCGACCGATGAGTTTATTACCGTAGATGTAAATGAAAGTTATTCAACCAAAAAAGAACTGGTACTGCAAGACTTCATGGATGTGGAATACATTCCTCTGGAAACAAACGATGAGTTTATTAATCAGGGATATGTACAAGCGGTTGGTGAAAAATACATAATAGTGGCAAATTATAATAATGATGGGAATATATTCGTATATGACCGGAGCGGAAAGGCCATCCGTAAGATAAACCGTAAAGGACAAGGAGGGGAAGAATATATAAATTTTAGATGTGTTACGTTGGACGAAGAAAACAATGAAATATTTATAAATGATCACTATAAGAAAAGAATAAAGGTTTATGATTTAGAGGGAAATTTTAAACGCAGTTTGAAGCAGAAAACAGAAGGTGACTCTCAGTTCTATTGGGAAATATTCAATTATGACAAAGAAAATCTGATTTGTTACGATGAAATCAATGCTGAGATACCCTTCCTGCTCGTATCGAAGCAGGACGGGAGCATAACCAAGGAAATAAGACCTTCCTTTAAAGAGAAGAAGTACTTTTTTCAAGTCTTACGGATGGAAAATAGTACAAGAGCTGCCGGACCGGGATCTTACAGCAGAATCACTCCGTTTAATGGTAATTGGATGCTATTAGAACCCTCATCAGATACGATCTACACATTGATGCCCGATTGCAGTTTACGTCCGTTTATCGCACGAACGCCACCTATCCATACCATGGATCCGGAAGTGTTCTTGATTCCGAGGTTGATATCCAATCGCTATTATTTCATGGAAGGTATAAAAAACGTATATGATTTCAGGAAAGAAGAAGGATTCCCTAAAACCTACTTTGTGTATGATACCCAAGAAAAGGAGTTTTCTAGGTATATTATATACAATGGAGATTATACTTCTAAAAATGAATTCTATATGGTTATGCTGACCCCTATCAATGCCCAAGGTGAATCATGGGCTACCCTGAACGCTTTCGATCTTTGCCGGGACTATCAAAAGGGAAAGTTGAAAGGCAAACTAAAAGAAGTGGCCGCGACATTGGAAGAGGATGACAATCGGGTGGTAATGTTGGTGAAATCTAAAAAGTAAAAAAATATCAACAGTGATGGAAAACAATTCATCAGCTGGTGGTCATAGGGAATCACGCCAACACGAAGGATGCCGTCATCCGGATAAGGCATTGGAACGATCTGAGGTGAACATAGAGGGCTTTACTACCAACAAAAAGAGCCTCAATAAATGCTAGACAACACCTTTACGAAAATATCGGAGATATTATTTGCTTATATACAGGAAGAAGTATATGTTTGTCGTGAGGACTCTGTAAACACAAATCATCATTCCATTTTCATGGAATGATGATTTGTGTAATATTCATTGTTTAAATAATAAAACGCATGAATAAAATCATATATTACGTATCGATCACGTTACTAACGGTTGTTTCCTCATGCGGAAATAAAGAGACAAATGTATCCAGAAAGTTGACCTTGGATAATTGCCCGGTCATAGCACAGGTTATTAATCTGCAAGGAGATCCGGTGACTGATTTAGACTTTTCTTCCGTAAAGGATACATTCAATTTACCATTAAGCTCCTTGCTATCTTCCTTTCAAGTTATTCGCCTAGAAAATTCGGAAGACGCACTGACCGCCGCAGGACAAGATACCCATATAGCCGTGAGTGACCATTATATTTTAGTGAAATCTTTTAGGGCAGGCTCTTCCTGTAAGCTCTATAACCGTAATGGGGATTTCATCAGAAAGATCTCCTCCCAAGGACAAGGGCCGGATGAATATAACTTATCTATTTATGATCAGTATTTAGATGAAAATAATAATAAAATCTATCTAATGGAGATTCGTGCCTCTAAGATATTAGTGTTTGACCTCGACGGGCAACCACAAAAACACATTCCTCTGGCCTATATAACCCATAAAGGACGATTTGTTATCAATGACGAGAAAAAAACAGTAACCGTCATGTGCATACCTTTTCAAGGAACTCCCACCGCATTGATCTGGACACAGGATTTCGAAGGCAATATCATCCAAGAATATCCGGTCTCCGACCAATTCATGTTGATCCCAAGCACTTACGATTATGAGGTACGGGAGTCATTGAATACCAACGCTTCCGACTTCTATCTTCATAATTGTATAGCCTCGCAAGACACACTTTATCATTATGACATAGACTCGAATACGCTACACCCTGTTTTTACGATGCATACGGGTCATGAGCCGATCTGCCATTATTTCACGGAGCTGCCCAATCACTTTCTAGTCACTTGGTATACGCAAACCTCTTGGAATAATGAGTTACCCCGTTTCCCGAAAATCCTAGTAGACAAACAAAGCCTTAAAGGTTGTTTCGTGAATTTGAAATGGAATATGCTAGGGAATATAGATGGGCCTACCAATCCGTCCTTCAATCGAGGTTATTTCACTGCGATCATGGAACCTTACGCATTAAAAGAGCAATTGGAAAAAGTTTTGATTTCCAATCAAAAACTATCTCCGGAGGTGTTGAGAAAAGTAAAAGAGTTGAATAATCGAATTACCGATGATGATAATTGTATCGTCTTTATAGGAAAATTGAAAACAAAATAAAAGAAACATGAAAGCCATAATCACAATCTCAGCGATATGCATACTTTTAACGGTAGGATGCAATCGAAACCCAGAGAATCCGGATAAGTTGCGAACCATACTTTTCGAGCGATGCATAGAGACAGAGCAAAAGATGAAAATCTCCGAGATAGCCGATACCATTGAGTATTTAGAGTTGAAGACTCCACATGATATCGTAATCTCCCGCATCTTAAACATTGTCTGCGGTGATAATTTCTGGTTGATTCACACAAGGCAAGGAATTTACAAATTTACGAGAACCGGTGAATTCGTTAAACAAATAGGCCGTCAAGGACAAGGACCCGACGAATATCTCTATATTCTAGGCATAGATATAAATCCTACTCGAAAAGAGATCATCCATGCGGATACGCAACAGATCTTATATTATGATTACGATGGAAATTTTCTTCGGAAGGAGAAAATTAATGATTACTTTTTTAATATAGTCTTTGTGGATTCTGTATTATGGACTTGTAATCTTTGTATGCATATAGATAAATATATGGCTTGCGCATTGAGTTTAGCGGGTGATACCGTTACTGTCATGCCCAATCCGAATTATGGGATAGAGAGTCTCAACGAGGGATTTTCTTTTGTCTCCTCCTCTGAATTGAGAGAATTCTCGAAATATAAAGAGAATGTTTATATGAAAACCCGCTCGTCAAGAGATACCGTATATCAGTTATCGGGAACAAAATGGAGACCTTATCTCTATCTAGATATGGGTAAATACCAGATGCCCATAGAGTACGAGGCTTGGTATTCCGAGGACGCATATAACAAAAATGCGATTAATTATTGGAATATACCAAGATTGGAGGAAGACGATCGTTACTTCTTTTTCACCGCAGTCAGGCAAAAGCAGACTCAACGGGGAGAGAATGAGAATGATTACAAATTCGTGATTTACGATAAAAAAGAGAGGGAGGGTTTTGTTGTGAAAAATGAGGACGGGATGAAAATCACCGACGATATTTTAGGTGGCCCCAATTTCTGGCCTCGTTGGAGTACTAACGACCTATACATTACGACCATGGAATGGTTCGACCTAGCGCAATGGATAAAGGATAAGAAACGCACCCTATCCCCTACCTTGCAAAAACAGTTCGAAAGTTGGGGAGAAGACACAAATCAACTGATCGTGTTGTGTAGAAAAAAGAGAACAAATATTTTGGCATTTGGGCAAAGAAGATAATCCCATCATAATATTAATGGAATAATTTTTGGTAGTACGAGCGAACTGTGTCAACTAAATATTTTTCATCCGTTGTCATATCCGGCTGAGCCAAATAGACATGAACCTATCATACACGATATACCCATCCGGTTGCCTCAATATAAACTCCTTATCTATTAAGATCCTTAAGGAAGTATTCACGCTACTCACCGCCTTCAAATCATACTTTTTGATGAAGGCGGCAGCATTGACCTCCCGGACGATCCCTTCCTTGGCGATCGCTTTCAATAGCTGGATTTGATTAAATGTCAACAATTGGAAATAAGTCTGGTAGGTATATTCTTCTTCCCGTAAGATCTCCATCATGAGAGAATCAAGAAGCTCCGGAGAAAGTGTTTTTTCCGGTAAAGCGAAGAGACGGTTCAAAAGATATTGCACATACCAAGTATGCCCATCTACCCATGTGTACACCTTATCAAATATTTCTTCCGGAAGCTCCTTCCCTTCCTTCTCGAAGAAAGAATGGGCAAAGGAAAAATACACCTCCTTGCTGATCTTGTCTAAAAATAATTTTTGGGTGGATTGATAGAAGGGGCGCTTGATTGAGAAGAATATATATTCCATCAAGTGCTTTTTACTCCCCGAAAAGATAAAATGAACATTCGGCAAAAATTGAATATAAGAACGCAATAGGCCTTCCACCCCTTTCTCCGGATATTCCATGATTTGCTGGAACTCGTCAATAGCCAGATAACATTCTCTTCCAGACTGCCGCAAGTAGTCGAAAATCTCCTTCAGCGTCTCCTCCTCTTTCGAAGGGACGATATCCAAGGATACAGACGGAATGCCCGATAACTCATCCATTGTTATCACGGGACGGCAACTCTTAAAAAAAGAAAGCAAGGTCTTCAGCGTAGATTGAGAGAGACTATCCAGCTTACCTAAGATTTCCCTTCCCAACAAAGCGACAAACTCACGCAAATTTTGAGTAGAGAAAATATCTAAGTAGAAGCACTTGGCATTCTTCTCCTTTTCTTGTAGCGTATAAAAAACATTCTTGATCAAACCGGTCTTTCCCATACGGCGAGGGCTTACCAACGTGATATTTCTCCCATTATGAAGAGCGGATAAAATCACTTCAGTCTCTTTCTCCCGATCACAAAAATATTCTGGACCTTGATAACCAACTATTAAAAAAGGATTATTCATATTCAGCATCTTATTTGCATTACGCAATTCACGTAACGCAAATTACGTAATAAAAAACCAGAATAACAAGTAAACCGACTACTACTTACATATCCCGACACTCACCGACACTCACCGACACTCGCCGATTCCCGTTTTTCAGAGGCTCTATCTTTGCATTGTCATTAGTAATTAACCTTTTAAAATTCAAAATTATGGCAGTGAAATTTAAAGTAGTAAAGCGTAAGGTATTGAACGGCGCAGAGAAAGACTCAGTAAAGAACTACGCGATCGCTAAAACGTCGGGGACTTCGGACCTCAACAAATTATGTAAACTGATTTGCTCTCGCTCCACGCTTTCGTCGGCGGACGTGAAAGCGGTGCTCGATTCATTAAACTGGGCGATGGATCTGGAACTTTCCTCCGGCAACGTGGTGCAATTGGGAGAATTTGGAAACTTCCGTATGTCTATTAACTCCGAAGGAACGAATACGCCCGAGGACTTCGACGCCACCAAGATAAAGGGGGCACGTATTATCTTTTTCCCGGGCTCGGCCCTGCGGACTACCCGCAATGAGGTGAATTTCGAGCCTCTGGAGGTTACGAAAAAGAGCGCAGGTTCTGATAGCGAAAGCCCGGACGAGATATGAAAAAAATTGACCTGATCGTGATTCATTGCTCGGCAACCCGTGAGAATACGGACTATAGCCCGAAGCAACTGGAGAGTGACCACAAGGCACGGGGATTCCTCCGTGCCGGTTACAACTTCTACATCCGTAAATCGGGAGAAGTGGTGAACCTGCGCCCGCTAGAGCAAATTCCGGCTCATGCGAGAGGACACAACAAACACAGCATCGGGATTTGCTACGAGGGTGGACTGGACATCACCGGACAGCCACGGGATACCCGCACACAGGCTCAAAAGACCTCGTTGTTACGTTTGATCCGGCATCTCTTAATCTGCTTTCCCAGCTCATGGGTATGTGGGCACCGGGATCTCTCGGAGGACTTAAACGGAGACGGGACGATCTCGCCGGATGAATGGATCAAACAATGCCCCTCATTCAACGCGATACCCGAATACAAAGAACTCGTGTATGAGCTACGAAAAAAATAAGTAAAAAATCCATGCTCCCACTAAGGGTTTTCAAATTTGGTTGCGACTATTAGTATAGAAACAACTTAAAATGGAGAACAGCATAGATCATATTATCACAAGGATATTAAGTGGCAACAGCTCCTCGGAAGATTTTCTTTCGCTGAGCGAATGGCTGAACGCAGACGAAAAGAACAAAAAAGAATTTCGGTTGCTAAAGAGTTATTGGGATGCGGAAGTCTCGTTCAGCCATTCCTTAATGCCTAATGTGTCCCTCGATAATTTGAGAAAGAAGATCGACGATCAAAGTCGGCAAAAGAGATTGAGGCTGATCCGTTTCATCGCTACTCCCATTGCGGCAGCAATCGCCTTTCTTGTTTTGTTTTTCGCGACAATACACTTAAATACCCGGGAAGGGAAGGTTCAGCAATTCTATACCTATATAACCGATAAAAATAAATCTCATTTTACATTGGATGATGGTACGAAGATCATTTTGAACCGGAATAGTCGCTTTACCTACTCTGACGCATACGGTACGGATCAGCGAAAGGTTAATTTGGAAGGAGAAGCCTATTTCGAGGTGGCGAAAAATCCGGAAAGACCTTTCATCGTCGATATGGGAAATGCCTCCATACGGGTATTAGGAACGACCTTTAGTGTAAAAGCCGATAAAGGGAACGATCAGATCACAGCCGTCCTGCTGGAAGGGTCTATCCGTTTCGAAAGCCCGACACAACAAGTCTTACTCGCTCCCGACCAGCAACTTACATTCATCCGTTCAACGAACAAGATTGATATCCAATCCGTCAACGCAAAAGAAAATCTGGCATGGAAAGACGGCTTGCTAAAGTATAAATCAATAGCGCTTTGTACCTTGCTGAATGAGCTTGAGAAAAGATACGAGATCCCGATCCATATAGAAAACAAGAGATTGCTGGACCCGAATGTCACTGTATCCGGAACATTCAGCGAGGATCAATCTTTAAAGGAGATTTTACAAGTAATATCTCGCAGTTTGCCGATCAAATGGTCACAAAGAGATGGAACTTACTATATTCAATAAAATAAAAATATCAACACATCTTAAAAAACAAGCAATGCCTATGAGATAACACGGATCATATCTTTCAAAAAAAACAAAACCGGCTGCAAAAATACAGCCGGCCCCATTAAAAAGAATTAATTCCTGCTTCTGCTACTCCACGACCAAATTTTGTGGCAGACGCATATTATCAACCTTTTATCAGTACAAAAATATGGAAAATGTTTCGCATTATAGGTCTTTTAGGTCCAAAGACTTAAAAAAAATGCTCTCGGTCCTAAAAATGTCCTTTATTTTACTTTTCTTGACACTGTTCCAAGCGGTAGCGACTAATTCCTATTCACAATCTGTAACGATTTCCGTGAAGACAGATCAGGCCCCGCTAACCGATCTATTCGCTATTATAGAAAAACAAAGCGATTTCTTATTCTTCTATGTGGATTCTGACGTAAAGAACGTAAAAGTGAGCGTGAACGCAACCGATAAGTCCATAGAAAATATCTTATCGCAAGCACTACGCAACACGAGTTTGAAATATTCGATCGAAGGACGAAATATCAATGTATTTAATAAAAACATTGTTGCCCAACAGACTAAGAAACGTATCACCGGTGTCGTTAAAGACCCGGAAGGAAATGCTATTATCGGCGCTAACGTAGTCGAGAAAGGCACGACCAACGGCACGATTACAGATCTGGATGGTAAATACGTTATGGAAGTATCCTCTAACGCAACTCTTGAGTTTTCCTATATCGGTTACATGACACAGTTGCAACCGGTAGGCAGCAAAAACGAGATCAATGTAAACCTGAAAGAGGACACTCAAAAACTGGACGAGGTAGTCGTAGTGGGTTACGGTACGCAGACAAAACGTGAGATTACCGGTTCTATCACCAATGTGACCGCTGAGGATTTCAACCAAGGTCTGACTCGTAACGCAGCGGATTTGTTACAAGGTAAGGTGGCCGGTTTAACGATCAATACGGGTTCCGGCGACGTAACGGGCAACTCGACGATTCAATTAAGAGGTATGTCAACCTTGCAAAAGGACCAAGGTCCGTTGGTTGTTATCGATAATGTACCGGGCATGGACATGTCTACGGTTAATCCGCAGGATATCGAATCTATCTCTATCTTGAAAGATGCGTCTTCAGCCGCTATCTATGGTTCCCGTTCAGCGGGTGGTGTTATCCTTATCACTACGAAGAAAGGTTACGCCAGCAAACCGACCATCGCTTATAATGGAGCGTTCGGTGTATCTACCTTGGCCAACAAGCCGAATCTGCTGACGGCGGACCAATGGCGTAGCTATACTTCCTCTACCCCGGGTAAGGATGGTAAGGATTTTGACATGGGAGCGAACACGGATTGGTTCGACGAGATCAC
Source organism: Parabacteroides sp. Y3-G-102 (assembly GCF_023656845.1). Lineage (NCBI taxonomy): Bacteria > Pseudomonadati > Bacteroidota > Bacteroidia > Bacteroidales > Tannerellaceae > Parabacteroides > Parabacteroides sp. Y3-G-102. The sequence continues at coordinate 11,635 of NZ_JAMOKU010000059.1, forward strand.
GAGAATCGGTTTCCAACAGGATCATGCCGTGTCTTTATCAGGAGGTGGTTCACACCATAACTATAGAGGTTCCCTTTCTTATATGCAACGTGAAGGTATCGCACGCGATAACTCCATGAACCGTTACAACGCCCGTTTCCAATTCTCCCAACGTGCGCTGGAGGATCGTTTGAAAGTAAGCATCACCGGCGTGGCTACCGTTACGGATAACGCACCGACAAATACGACAAACTTCTTGCTTGCCTACAATATGATTCCCGTACGTCCGGTTAAGCTAGAGGATGGATCTTGGTTCGACACACGTGAATACGACCAAGGAAACCCGGTACGTAACCAGAAAGAGAATACACATAAGAACCGCATCAATAATTTCTATGGAACCGCTGATGTCGGTTATACGATTATCGATGGCTTAGAGGCTAAAGTTCTTTTAGCTAAAAGCCGGAACACGGAAGATGAGAGTAAATACAGTAGCATCGAGTCTCAAGCCGGCTACAACGATGGCGGTAAGGCCGAACGTTGGTCGAGATTGCGTGATAAGGATTTGATGGAATGGACCGCCAATTACTCGGCAGAGTTCAATAAGCATAAGATCAATGCCTTGATCGGTTATTCTTGGGAAGAGGAGAACTATGAGGAGACTCACGTACAGACCCGTGGTTTCGTCACTGATTTATTAGGCGCTAACAATTTGGCCGCAGGACAAAACCTGAACCCCGGAGACGCGGAGTCTGAGAAATGGCAAAGTCGCCTGATCTCTTTATACGCAAGAGCCAATTATAGCTTCAATGAGAAATATATGTTGACAGCTACCGTACGCCGGGATGGTTCTTCCAAATTTGGAACGAATAACAAATGGGGTACCTTCCCTTCCGTTTCCGTGGGTTGGAATATCACCCAAGAATCATTTATGCAAAAAGTAAACTGGCTTAACGACTTAAAGTTAAGTGTCGGTTATGGTATCACTGGTAATCAAACAGGATTGGACCCCTACAAAACCCTCGAGCTTTACGGCACAGATGGTGTATATTATGATACCGGTTCTTGGTTGCCTTCTTATAAGATCAGCCAGAACGCCAATCCGGACCTAAAATGGGAACAAACAGCGATGTTGAACATCGGACTTGATTTCTCCGTATTGGATAGCCGCCTAGGAGGTCGTATCGAATGGTATAACAAAAAGACCTCTGACATGCTTTATACCTATCCGGTACCAACCCCTCCTTATTTATATAATAAGATCATGGCAAACGTAGGTGATATGCGTAATACGGGTATCGAGCTGAGTTTGAACGCAGACGCTATCCGCACAAAGGATTTCGACTGGAACATTTCCTTGAACTTGGCTCACAATGAAAATGAGGTAACTCGTTTATCCAACGATGTATTCACGATGGATAAGATCTTATTAGGTGACGTATTCATCCGGGGTGGAAGCTCCAGTGGTACGCACGTATTGGAAGAAGGACGCCCTATCGGACAATTCTACGGTTTGGTTTGTAACGGTATTGACGAGAACGGTAGATATATCTTGGTAGATAAAGACGGCGACGGCGAGATTTCCGATCCGGCGGATTACGACTACATCGGTTCCGCACAGCCGAAATTGACTTACGGTATCACCAACTCTTTCCGTTACAAGAATTTTGACTTATCATTTTTCTTGCGTGGAACGATCGGTAATGATATATTGAATGCGACCCGCATGGCATACGCTCAATCCGGATTCCTGCCGGGAACGAATGCGCTGGACGATCCATTGACCTATACGTTAAGCGAAACTCCTAGATTCTCCAACTATTATTTAGAGAAAGGATCTTTTATGCGTCTCGACAACTTGACTTTAGGTTATAAGATCAAAGCTTTGAACGGTATCCGTGTTTATTTCACGGCACAAAACCTATTCGTTATCACGAAATATAAAGGTCTTGATCCCGAAGTCCCTATGGATTCAGGAGACGGTTTAACCCCGGGTGTAGAACCTCGTGAATTTTATCCGAAGGCACGCACATTCTCTGTTGGATTAAACTTGAATTTCTAATACATAAACAGTAACGATCATGAAAAGATTATTCAAAAATATAATATGTGCCGTACTCGCTCCGGTAGCGCTTGTCTCTTGCATGGATTTGGACGAGAACGTATACGACAAACTTCCTACCGACGAATTCGGGACAACGGAAAAGCAGATCAACGCAATCATGGCTCCGGCATATCAATCTTTGAAAAATATGCTAGCCTACGACGGTCCTTGGGGGGCGGCCGATATGACAGCCGATATCTTGATGGCACCGACACGTGTAGGTGGTGACTGGTGGGACGGTGGACAGTATATGGAACAATGTATGCATAGCTGGAAACCGAACTCTTACTCTGTAGAAAATTGCTGGGATTATTGTACGGGAGGCCTAACTACGGTTAACTCCGTATATAATATTATAGAGAAAAGCGAAGCCATGAGCGATGAGCTTAAGCTTCAATACTTGTCCGAGTTAAGAGGATTACGCGCTTTCTGGTATTATGTAATCGTAGATATCTTCGGTAACGCTCCACTAGTGACAGATTTTGAAGATACCTCCTTGCCCTCCAGCACAAGCCGTGCGGACATTTATAAATATGTGGTTAAGGAATTAACCGAGATCATCCCGAACTTGCGCTCCGATGTATCAGATGCCAGCTACGGTAAGTTTACGCAAGGTGCTGCCCGCATGGTATTGGCGAAGATGTACCTCAACGCCGAGGAATGGATCGGTGAACCGAACTGGAAAGGTGTTGTGGAGCAGTGCGACGAGATCATGAAACTCGAATATATCATCGAACCGAATTGGAAAACCAATTTCGAGGTTCATAACGAGGTATCGCGGGAGATCATTCTCCCGATCTGCTACAAGGCATCCGATGAGTGGGGCAACTCCATCCATCTTTGGACATTGCATTATCTGGATCCCGATGTATTAGGTTTCACCGGCGGTATGTGGAACGGTATCAACGCCCAGCCGGATTTTGTCCGCACATTTGATACGGAAGATCCTCGTTACGAAGGTTCGTTCTTGATCGGCCCGATGATCGACCCTAGCACGGGAGAGATTTTGAAAACGACCCTAGGACATGACTTGATCCATACGATCGACTTAAATGTGGTACCGGGAACAGAGAAAACCGATGCGGACGGTAACTTAACTCCGTGGGGCGAAGTTCACCAAGAAGACGGCGCACGTATCAATAAGTGGGTATATGAGAAAGGCATGCAAAATACCAATATGGAGAACGATATCGCTATTTTCCGTCTGGCCGATGTATACCTGATGAAAGCGGAAGCCTTGGTTCGCATGGGCGGGGATCTCGGTGAAGCTACTCGTCTGGTAAACGCTATCCGGGAAAGGGCTTATGGTAATTCCGATCATAATTACACGAGCGTGACATTAGATGATATTTATAACGAGCGTGGTTATGAGTTGGCATTCGAATTTGTCCGCCGCCAAGATATGATCCGCTTCGGGACTTATCTGAAACCGAGATATATGAAGCCGAAACAGACTCCGGAATATCGTAAGATCTTCCCGATCCCGTTCAAGGCTTGGCAGAAGAACAATAATTTGGTTCAGAACCCGGGATATCCGGCATTCTAATCATATCAGTCTGTTTTTAATATCAATTCTTTAGACCCCAATTCAATTATTAATCATAATATGAACAAATTTATGAAAGAGGTAAATAAACAATCCAGTCCGACTGGAATCTCTAGAAGGGAATTCCTTGGGATGGCAGCCACAGGCGCTGCCGCCCTTACGATCCTGCCCAGCTTTACCGTAGCGGGATTAGGACATGTAGCTCCCAGCGATAAGCTTTATATCGCAAAAATAGGCTGCGGCGGTATGGGAGCCGCCGATTTGGGTAGCTTAATGAATACGCCGCATAAGAACGCGGCGATCACCTGTCTGTGCGACGTGGATGACCGTCAATCTGTCGACGCTCGCAAGAAATACCCGAAGGCAAAGTATTTCAATGACTTCCGTGAGATGTATGAGAAGGAGCACAAAAACTTCGATGCAGTATGTATCTCCACCCCGGATCATAACCATGCGATCCAAGCTTTCGGCGCTATGCGGATGGGTAAGCACGTATATCTGCAAAAACCGATCGCGCACGATATTTACGAGGCACGTATCCTTACCGAGGCCGCCAAGAAATACAAGGTCGTGACCCAGATGGGCGACCAAGGTAACTCTTGCGACGGTATGCGTACCCTTCGTGAATGGTTCGAGGCGGATCTGCTGGGCGACATCCAGAAGGTATATTGCTGGACCAACCGTCCCGTATGGCCGCAAGGTATTCCTTGGCCGAGCCAGAAGCCTGAGGTTCCCAAGGGATTAAATTGGGACTTATGGGTAGGTACCGCCGAGTATGTGGATTATATCGATAATCTTGTTCCGTTCAACTGGCGTGGTTGGTGGCGTTTCGGTACAGGCGCTCTTGGAGATATGGGTTGCCACATCATCGGCCCTCCATTCAAATTGCTTCAATTAGGTTATCCGACCGAGGTTTCTTGCAGCACGACCAATGTTTACTCCGGTATCTTCGAAGAAGCCTATTATCCTGAAAGTTGCCCGGTAGCCAGCTCGATCCGTTATAAATTCAAGAAGAAAGACGGAAGCGACTTGAGTCTGTATTGGATGGACGGCGGTATCATGCCAGAACGTTTCGAGGAGATCGACCCAGATGCCGATATGACCTGCACGATGGGAGACTTGGATATGATGGACGTGGAAGGCGCAACCGTATTCGTAGGTACGAAAGGTATGGCTTCTTGCGGCTGGGGTGGTTCCGATCCAAGATTCTGGCCGAAGGGGGTAAAGGCGAACAAGAAACCTTTATTCGACAAAGACGTGAACATTCCTCATAAATATAAACGTATCGAAGGGGGTACGAATGGCCACTATTGGGCATGGATCGACTCTTGTATCGCAGGATACGACAAGGCGGACGTAGAATCACCATTCGAAGGTTACGCCGGTCCGTTGACGGAGACCGTATTGATGGGTAACCTGATCTTACGCAGCTATAATATCCGGGAACAAGTGAAACATAACGACTCGATCTACGGAGAACGCGAGGGCTTTATCTATCCGGGAAGAAACAAGACTTTCCAGTGGGACGGAGCGAACATGCGTATCACCAACTTCGAGCAAGCGAACCAATTCATCAAGCGGAAATACCGCGATGGATGGGAAGATCTCAAGTTATAAAAGCGAACAACAATGGGATGAGACGGGGCACACCCCGTCTCTACAACTAGATAATTTACTTAAATAACTATACAAAGATGAAAAAGATTTATAGCAGTATTATGGCCGTAGCCTTATTCGCATCGGCTCTATCATGTACCTCTGGCAACAATAACAATACGAACAATGCCGGAACGCAAACCGCCCAAACCCAAGCCCTCGATAGCGATGGTATCCCTACGGGAGGCGAGTGGATCACCATGTTCGACGGGAAAACCTTGAACGGATGGCGCGGCTATTGCCGTCAGGATGTACCCCTAGGTTGGGTGGTTGAAGACGGATCGATCACCTATAAAGGTAGCGACAATAAGGCAGACACGGGCTTCGGCGACTTGATCTACGACAAGAAGTTCAAAAATTTCGTTTTCGAGATCGAATGGAAGATCGACAAGGCCGGTAATAGCGGTATCTTCTATACTGCGCAAGAAATTGAGGGTACACCTATTTATTACTCCAGCCCAGAATATCAGTTACTCGACAACGAGAATATGCCGGACGCATGGGAAGGTTGCGATGGTAACCGTCAGGCCGGTGCCGTATATGACATGATTATGCCGGATCCACAACCCGTAAAACCGTACGGAAACTGGAACAAGACGAGAATCGTTGTCTATAACCAACGCGTGATCCATTACATGAACGACGTGAAAGTGCTGGAATTCCAGTTCGGTACACCGGTATGGCGCACGTTAGTGAATCATAGTAAGTTCAGCAAGTTCAGCACGAGTCCGGAGAAATGCCCGGAAGCTTACGACTTGATGCTACAATGCGGAAAACAACCGGGTTACATCGGTATGCAAGACCACGGTTATGGTGTTTGCTTCCGCAATATCCGAATCAAAGAGCTCTAAAATCGTATGAGAATAGAGATTTGTCAATCTTATGAGGCATTAAGCCTTAAGGCAAAAGAGATTGTTACCTCAGAGTTAGGGCAGCACAAGGCACTTACGCTTTGTGCCGCCACTGGGGGCTCTCCTACCCGGATGTATGAGTTACTGGTAGAGGAAGCCGGTCGCCAACCGGAATTATTCTCCCAATTCACGGTACTAAAGCTCGATGAATGGGGAGGAATCCCGATGGATCACCCGGGTACGTGCGAGTCGTATCTACGGAACTATTTCGTAGGTCCGCTTCAAATCCCGGAAGACCGGTATATAGCGTTCCAAAGCGATCCGGAGAACCCTGAGGCGGAATGTGAGCGGATCCAACAGATACTGGATCAAAAAGGCCCTATCGACATTTGTATATTAGGAATAGGGATGAACGGCCATATCGCCTTGAACGAGCCGGCTCCTTCCTTACATACGAATTGCCATGTGGCTCATCTGTCCCAGAAATCCTTGCAACATCCCATGATCGCCGGGGATACGGAGAAACCGGGATACGGACTGACATTGGGCATGGCGAATATCTTTCAGTCACGCCTGATTATCCTTCTTATCAACGGGATAAAGAAAAGGGAGATTACTCAAGCTTTCCTTGAACAGAAGATCTCGACGGAGTTGCCGGCCTCCTTATTGTGGCTGCACCCGAACGTGATTTGCCTGATCGACAGGGAAGCGGCGCATAGTTCTAATTAAGCTTTTACAATTATCATGAAATACGCTATCGCATTAGACATTGGAGGAACAAGCATAAAATATACTCTTGTGAACCAGAATGGCGACATTCTTTACGAATCGTCGGAAACCACACAATCAAAAGAGAATCCACGCCCATTATCCGATACCATAAAAAGTATCGTACGGAAAATGACAGACTACGCCCGTTCCCGGGATTGGGGGATTTACGGAATTGGCATAGGTGTACCTTCCGTAGTAGATAAGGGGGTGGTTCTCTTTGCCAATAATCTTCCTGAACTGGATAACCAACAATTGGATCTTGCGTTAGCGGAATTTAATCTACCGGTATTCATCGACAACGACGCAAACCTTATGGGGTTGGGCGAGGTGATATATGGGGCGGCTAAAGGTCTCTCCGATATCGTTTTCCTGACGGTGGGTACCGGCATAGGGGGCGCCTTGTTCTTGAACGGCCGGCTTTATGGCGGCTACCGGAACCGGGGCACCGAACTTGGGCACTTAATTATTCATGGTCTGAATGGGAATCAATGTACTTGCGGAGCGTCCGGTTGCCTAGAGGCACACGCTTCCGTAAGTGCGTTGATCACCTTATATCGGCAATTATTGGAGAAGAACGGACGGGAGATACCTTCCCGTATCGATGGAAAATATATAGTAGAGCGCTATAAAGCTCAGGAGAAAGAGGCCGTACTCGCTATGGAGGATCATTTCCGGAATCTGTCCCTAGGCGTAGCGAGCCTTATCAACATTTTCGCTCCGCAAAAGGTGATTATCGGCGGAGGCATTTCGGAATCCGGAGATTTCTACATTGACAATATACGGGAGCAGGTCGGGAAATACGTGATGAAGGAAACCTCGTACTTCACGACTATCGAGCTTGCCCGATTAGGAAATAAGGCCGGATGCCTCGGGGCGGCGGCATTGGTGTTTAATCATTGAATCTATCTATCATGAATAAGAATAATTGGATCGTACTCCTCATCTTGTGTATTTGGTTTGTCATTTCTTTTGTTACCAATATATTAGGCCCTATGCTACCGATGATTATCGATAGTTTTGGGCTGAGCCTGACATTGGCCGCATTCTTACCGTTCTCGTTTTTCTTGGCATATGGCATCATGTCGATCCCGGCAGGAATGATCATCGAGCGTTTCGGGGGAAAGATTTCCTTATTGATCGCTTTCAGTCTGGCGTTTTTGGGTGCGGGGCTTTTCGTCATATTCCCGACCTACCCTATCGTATTAACTTCCCTTTTCGCTATCGGTCTGGGCATGGCGATGCTACAGGTGATCATATTGCCTTTGATGCGTGAGGCGGGTGGAGAGAAAAAATATGCCTTTAATCAGGTATTGGCCCAGATCGTATTCGGGGCCGCTTCTTTCATGAGCCCGTTCGTCTTGGCCGGACTTATGCGGAAATTAACCGGTGAGGATTCGGCAAACGACTTCTTCATCCGTTTCCTCAAAGGGATAACGCCGGAGAGCTTACCTTGGAGCTCGCTCTATTTTATCTTTACGATTGTTTTTGTCATCATGTTAGTGGTTATCTCTTATGTCAAATTCCCGAAAGTAGAATTAAAGGAAGATGAGAAGGCGGGAACGGTACAGAATTATAAGGAATTGCTCAGGCAAAAACAAGTTATATTCTATTTCTTAGGGATTATCGCTTATGTGGGAACCGAGCAAGGATTGGCGAATTGGATGAGCCTTTTCTTGAATATGTATCATGGGGTCAGCCCGGAAGGAGCCGGGGCTACTACGGTTGCTTGGTTCTGGGGATTGATGTCCATCGGCTGCTTGTTGGGATTGGTGATCGTTAAGTTAATCGACTCAAAGCTGATGTTACGTATCTTCTCGATGATAGCGATCCTTAATTTAGCGATAGCGCTCTTCGGTCCTACGCAAGTAGCGATTATCGCTTTCGCTTGTTGCGGCTTCTCGATCTCGATCATGTTTTCGGTGATATTCGCCTTAGCCCTTAACTCCGTGGATAAGCATCATGGGGCTTTTTCCGGTATCTTGTGTACGGGTATTTTTGGAGGGGCGTTGATTCCGTTTATCATTGGGGGACTTGGAGATCTGATCGGGTTGCGCTATTCCATGTTTTTCCTATTTATCACGCTGGGCTATATCTTGAGTATTTCCTATTGGGCAAAACCATTGGTCAAGAATGAGACCGTCAGTCTTAAGGAATTGTTGAAGCAGTTAAACCGTACAAAATAAATATGTATATCTTTGGCCTATAAAATTATCATCCATGAAAAAAGAATCAATCTACCTCGTTCTGGCATTTTTTATACTTTGCGCTCACTCTTTATATGCGAATAAAAGCGTGCGGTTGGCTTCTCCAAACGGAAAGATCAAGTTTTCCTTGGCTTTGGATAAGAATAGCCCGGTATACAGCGTAGCGTTTAATAAACAAACCCTGATCCAAGACTCTCCGCTAACGTTGACTTTCGATAATGGGGCGTTCGGGGAAAATGTAAAGATCAACAAACCCGTGTTCAGCACGAAAGAAGAGACCTATGAACTGATCGTCGGCAAGGCGAAACATATACATAGCCTTTCCAAAGAGGTAATCATCCCGCTAGAGGAAACCGTTCAACCTTTCCGCAAGATTAATCTGGTCGTAAGGGCTTTCAATGACGGTATCGCCTTCCGCTATGAGTTTCCGAAGCAAAAAGGATGGGATTCGTATATCATGTATGACGAGGGAACCACCTTCAACCTACAAAGTAACCCGAACGTAACCACTTTATTCCTCCCCAACTACCAAAGTTCCCACGAAGGTAAATATACGGTCACGGATTATACCGACATGGATAATAAACGATTGATGGATATGCCCGCCCTGTTCTCTTTCCCGAACCATGTTTATATGGCGATTACCGAGGCGGCGGTTCGTGATTACGCCGGTATGTACCTATGGAAAGAAAACGGGGCTCTTCTCGGGAAACTATCACCTAAACTGGGACAAGAACGTATCAAGGTAGAGGCATCCCTACCCCATCAATCTCCTTGGCGGGTCTTGATGATCAGCGATCAAATCGGTTCCTTGATAGCGTCCAATATCCTTACGAATCTCAATGAGCCTTGTAAGATAGAGGATACGTCTTGGATTAAGCCGGGTAAGACTACTTTTACGTGGTGGAACGGGAATGTCGTTCCGGATACGACTTTCCTTGGCGGAAACAATTTCCCCACGAATAAATATTACATTGATTTCGTAGCCCGTAACGGATTGGATTATCACTCGATCTACGGGAACGCCAAGCAAGCTTGGTATGACGAGGATGGAGCCGGATTCGGTTCTCCGGGCCCGAAAGCGGACATCTTGAAAGTCGTTCCGAGCCTCAATATGCAGGAGATTTGCGATTACGCCAAGAGCCAAGGCGTACGTATCCATTTATGGACCAACTGGAAACCTCTGTACGCGAAGATAGACGAGGCTTTCGCCCAATTCGAGAAATGGGGAATCGCCGGTATGATGATCGATTTCATGGATCGAGACGATCAGGAGATGATCCGCATCCAAGAAGAGTTCTTGGCGAAGGCGGCCAAGCATCATCTATTCGTGCAATTCCACGGAGCTTGCAAGCCGTCTGGATTGAACCGTACCTATCCCAATGAGTTCACCCGCGAGGGTACGCTTAATTATGAGCATTGCAAATGGGATAAGGATACCGATGCGGATCATGACATCCATATGCCTTTTACCCGTTTGTTAGCGGGAGCGACTGATTATCATTTAGGAGGTTTCCGCTCTTTGCCAAGGGATAAGTTCAAGAACCAAGAACGTAACCCTTACGTAATGAGTACCCGTTGCCATATGTTAGCGATGTACGTGGTATTAGAGAGCTATCTCGGCATGATTTGCGATACGCCGGAGGCTTACGAGGGACAACCGGGATTCGAGTTCCTGAAAGCCGTGCCTACGACTTGGGACCAAACAGTCGTTCCGAACGCTTCCGTCAATGAATACGTAACGATCGCCCGCAAAAAGGGAGAGGATTGGTTTGTCGGTACGATCAATAACAGCCAAGCACGCAGTATCGATGTAGACCTCAAGTTCTTGGATAAGGACAAGAAATATAAGATAACGATCTATAAAGATGCTGAAGATACGAATATAGACTCGAACAAACTCGTAAAAGAGGTTAAGGAGATCACCTACAGGGATAAAATCACCCTTCCGCTGGCCTCCGACGGAGGATCGGTCTTTCATATTCAACCCATCTGACGCAATCCACCCACTGCAACCCGGGTTGCAGTGGTACTGCAAGGCTGATGCAGTAATACTGCAACGCCCGTGCAGTAACAAGACACAAAGCTTTCGGATAAAAGCAAGTATTGGAGGAACCGGAACAATTGATTACTTTTGTCCTCAAAAGTATATAAATGAGTTACAATTGGAATACACGGACGGAACTTTTGTTTGGAGCCGAGCGTATGGAGCGCTTATCCCGTAGCCATGTATTGGTAGTTGGGTTAGGAGGTGTGGGAGCTTATGCCGCCGAGCAGATTTGCCGGGCCGGAGTAGGAAAGATGACAATCATAGACGCCGATACGGTAAACGAGAGTAATATCAACCGCCAATTGCCCGCCCTTCATTCCACCCTAGGGATGCCGAAAGCCGAGGTCGTAGCCAAGCGTTTGCTCGATATCAATCCCCAGTTGCAACTAACCGTCCTAAATGAATTCCTGCGAGACGAACGGACGGAGGAGGTACTCCTATCGGCCCCTCTCGATTTCGTGGTAGATGCCATCGATTCCCTAAGTCCCAAAGTATTCCTCATGTACCAGGCTTATATCCATAAGATACCCATCGTGTCCTCCATGGGGGCGGGCGCTAAGGTAGACCCGTCCTTGGTACGGATTGCGGATATCTCCAAGACAATCAATTGCGCCCTTGCGAAAGCGGTGCGGAAACGGTTGCGTCCTCTAGGCGTAAGCAAGGGGATTCCCGTCGTATTTTCCACCGAGTTCGCCGATCCGGACGCCGTGATCGAAGTTGAAAACGAAACATGTAAACGTACGACCACGGGAACGGTCTCTTATATGCCGGCCACGTTCGGTTGTTTCCTTGCCTCGCACGTCCTAAGAAACTTGATATGATACAAACCAAAGGAATAACGAAAAGTTTCGGTGCCTTACAAGTATTGAAAGGCATCGACCTCACGATAAACAAGGGCGAGGTTGTCGCTATCGTAGGCCCCAGCGGGGCGGGTAAGACAACTTTGTTGCAAATCATCGGCACGCTCGACGCACCGGATAGTGGGCGACTGGTTATCAATGGCACGGAGACAAGACGATTGGGCGATAAGGAACTGGCGGCTTTCCGCAACCGGAATATCGGCTTCGTCTTCCAGTTCCATCAATTACTGCCGGAGTTCACGGCCTTGGAAAACGTGATGATCCCGGCACTGATCGCCAAGGAGAAATCGGCCGTGGCCGAGAAGCGGGCGAAAGAGATGCTGGACTTCCTAAAACTCTCCGATCGCATGGCACACAAGCCTGCCGAGTTATCCGGTGGAGAGAAACAACGGGTAGCGGTAGCCCGTGCGCTTATCAACAACCCGGCGGTCATCCTAGCCGACGAGCCTTCCGGAAGCCTCGATACCAAGAACAAGGAAGAGTTGCACGCACTCTTTTTTGAATTGAGGGACCAGATGAACCAGACGTTCGTCATCGTGACGCATGACGAACAACTGGCTACAAATACAGACCGTGTAATCCATATTAGAGATGGAGTGGTAGAAGCTGCTTATTGAACCCGCAGCTTCACCGTCTTCTGGTCGTGGGCGATCTCCGCACGGATGATGTAGATGCCTGCCGGGAGATCGAACGTATAAGTCGGACGAGCGGGATATAAAGTACGTACCAAACGACCCATCGGCGTAAACACCTGTATCCGCTTCAACGCCTCGCTAGCACTGGCCACTACCCTACCCGATACGGCGGAATAGACAGAGATAGATTCTACGTTGTCTACCCCCTCATTACCGGTAGGCGAGCCCGCACTTAGGAAGTAACGTCCATGGCTGCTACCGTCCAAACGCAAGGTATACGTATTGTCCGACAGCTCCGTACTTTTACGGGTCACGGCATCGTACAGGTAAAGCGTCTCCGCCCAATCGCCGATACCCTCTATCGTCAGTGTAACCTCGCCCTTACCCTCGCCGGCATATACGCCAAGGGGCACTTGGTCGATCCGTCGTACTACGTTCACACCCACGGCACGAGTCCCGGCGATAGTGTACACCTGCGGGATCTCCTCCAGTTCCGTATCCAGCAAGATTACGGCATCCTTATCTGCCTCATAGCTGTTCGTAGCATCATCCTGCCGCGTCAGCAAGGCCGTGCTACGATATGCATCCCGCTCCGCCGTCAGCCTCAATACCGGGTTCTTGGCCGTAGCGGTACGCAAGGAAGAAGAGACCTTCTCCGGCTCTCCTTGCATCATGGAGGGATCGAAATGAACGACCTTCAGATCGGCACCGGTTGTCGTACCTTCCGCTTTCGTTTTGGCCGCATCTTTCAGCTCTACAAAGAAGGCCTGCATGGGGGCGATAACGGCTCCAGAAGTAGCATCAGTATCTCCATTTTCCCATGCCACATCAGGCGTACCGACAACAAGCCCCTCTCCAATCTTCGTATCCAATGTCCAATATTTTTGCGCTAAGATAGTCTCATTCCCTTTCAAGAAACGAGCGATATCCAACGGATACATATACGGATTACCCAGCAGGAAGTGCTTACCGTCGCCATCAGCAATGACACGGACGGTTCCATTATCCGTATTCCACCATTCTTCCGTTCCATTCGCATCTGTCAATACCACCTCGATAGGCTCGTTATCCGCCAGCTTGCCGGCATTGATCCGTTCCGCTAAAGTCGGGGCTTTGGTCATGGCGGCTCTCAATGTAGCGTTTTTCGTCTCCGGTTTCCACGGTTCATAGTCGTAAGAGTCATCCGCTTTCGGCAGGCGTACCAAGACATTTCCATTCAAAGCACCCGCATTCTTCTTTTCTACGCTGGCATAGAATCCCTTTCCTAACGCATAAGGGACGTTCACATCGTTGTATTCACGGCTCCAATTGGATTGGACTACCTCGTAATGAGTTGTATCCAAATCACTATCCGGAAAAGAAACTGTTTGATCTGCTCCATCCTTCGGCACGTACATCGTGATCGCCTTGTCCCAGGCTTTCTGGTAGAAGGCAGGAGCTTGGCGGTCGTTGTCAGCCGTGCTGTAGGTGATATCGGCGAAAGCATTGGTGTTCTGACGGCCCGTGTTCTTCACGGTGTACATATCGCCGGCGAATACGCTTTGCAAGGGCGATGCCATCCAATATTTCGCATTAGGTGTCATCTCGAATTCCACGCGGGCGGTGTCGTACGTCAGGAGTTGCTGACGGCGTAACTGCGCCTCGGGTTTGAAATAGATAGCCTTTACCTTATTTATATAGTACGGAGCTACGATAAGTCCTTTATCATTCTTATTTATCGCCATATCATATTGGATATATTGGGTAGCCTTTGTTTTAGATGTCGTATCAATTCCTTGCAGTAAATTCTTATCCTCTTTCAAGTCTTCCAATTCCAGCGTCTGCCCTCCCGGGATCGTGATACGGGTGAAATGAAGCGGGGCGAAGGCGGCAGTCACAAGATCATTACCGTTGGCATCCTTTTCGCTTTCTCCCGTTTGATCTATATACAAATCCCCTTCCGTGGACTGCTGCCAGTTCGCATCATTATACCATGCCTCAGCATCCTCACCGGTGTTCTTTCCCGTCCAAGTCAAGTATTCCGGTACGATCTTGACAAGCAATGTGGCATATCCCTCGCAAGAGCCTTTTACGAAAGCTTCGTCCTTATATTCACCAAATGGAATATAGAGTGAATAGATTTGGCCTTCGGCGAATTCTTTATAAGCATCCTTATTAAAGGTCATCGAGAATAATCCGCCGCCATAATCTTTTTCACTTTTAGCTTTCGCAAACAAAGCCGTCAAATCACCTACCTCTGTATAAATCTGCCCTTGCCGCAAGAATATAGTCGTAGCGTCACCGTTGGGCTTACCCAATTGGTTAGATCCTTTCATACCCATTGTCAAGCCTTCTCCTTGAATGGGAATATCCGTTATGCTTCCCTCCATGATATTCGGCAAGCCGATACGCAGAGGTACATGGGGATAATGTTCCATTCCTTCCGGGTACTTCACGTCCGGGAAACCGGCAAGTAGTGTCGGAGCGGGAGCGGCTTCCATTGTTAATTCGTGAGGCTCATTACAAAAGAGCCATATACGTCCCTTTTCATCCTCATGATCATCAGGCAAGTAAGGAATCGCCACCACCTTTTCTGTCCAGCGGAACTCTGCTTTTCCATACTCACCACCAATCACTAATCGTGGCTCGTTGTCTACATCACCTAAAAGCAATTCCTTCAATTGTCGGGTTACCTCTTCCTTGTAGTTTTCTTCGCAGTACCGAATCAAACCATCCGCAGAAGCTTCAGAACCCTTAAGCTCATCTCTATAAGAGCGCAATATATCCGTTAACCCCAGCTTTCCGTCAAGAGTTGCAAAAGCCGACGAATCTCCCAAGAACCAATCGAATGTATATGGAACATCAGGGAAAACTTTTTCAAACTCATCTGTTACCCCAAGTGAATTATTGTCGTCACCTACTTCTTCCACCAACACGGTAGCCTTTTCAATCACGCTGATCCGTCCCTCGCAAGCGATCGCACCCTCCGGGAACTGGGTCTTGGTATTTGCCACGATCGTAACGGATGGGAGTACGGTGAAAGGAATCGTCAGAAGGCAAGGATCGTCGAAGCCATATCCCGCATAGGCATTCGGGAAATTCACCACTTCATCACTAGTCACTGTTGCGGCCGCACTAAATATCACCACATCATACTTGCCGGAAGCAGGCTCTACCTGCGTCCCGCTTCCGTATGGTTTCTCACCTTTATATTTCAGCTCCGTCTTATTCACATCAATGGCACCCAACTGGATGATATTTGTATTTTCCGCATCCCACCAAGGCACACGAGGACGAGAGATACCCATCACCGAACATACGGCTCGTATCAATTGTTCATATATCTCATAGCCGTTTATGACCGCATCTATATTAATATTTTGCGGATCCGGTACGATATAGTCCCAATTTTGTTTTTGACAAAGTGTTTTCAAACCCTCTGTCAAATAGTTGATATAGGCTGCCTTATCCTCGTATAGTCCACCATATTTTTTTGTAACGAGTGTGTCTATATCCGCATTCCAAACGTTGCTCTTGGCATCGTATAAGAAATCATTGATCATACGTAGGTTGACAACAATCTGCCGATGCATTGCGGTCTCATAACTTGTCAGACCTTGAAATCCATCATGATTTAACCCTTTCTCTGTCGGAACGATGATACGATACACTTTGCTTCGATTGTTATAGTTCTCATTCGCATAGTCCTTCAAATCCGTCTTCAATGTAATCCAGTCTTCAGGCTTGTCTATATCCCCGGTTTCCTTTTTATCGGTAGCTCCGACATAAACGTTTCCAATCGTTTCATTAAGACTCTCTTTTCTTTTCTTCGGATCACTCCCCATCAAACCATAGCGGTATTTCCATATATGCTTTGAGTCTTCCGTAACACCGTCTTTCATTCTATCTTTAATGGTAGCCAACGCATCCGGTTGAATGCTCCAGCCCATATTCTGAAGCAAAAGCTCATATTCCGTAGAAACGGTCAGGTTGGCAGAAGAACACACGTCTACTCGTTTCACGTCGATCTTGGGCTTGGTGCGGTAGATACGCAGACCATCGATGGCGTAGTCCGCACCGTTAGAGTGAAGGGTGTTGTTTTGTACTTCCAGATAATATTTTTCATAACCAACAAGCGATTCGGGCACAGAGAAGGTGTACATTAATTGTTGCCATTTGCCGATGTTACGATTTGTCCAAGATCCCCCATTTACAATTGAATCTTGGAGCGCATTTCCCGAAGAAAAACGGTGTAAAATGACTTCAACCTCTTTACCATCCTCCCCCTTCTTCACTCCGATAAAATTCATATTAATATTAGGAGGAAGAGTACTTCTAGCGGAGGAAAGAGTCATATCATTCACCCAAAAATTAACCAGAATACCAGTATGCTGGCATATCGTACCATCCAATTCCATTTTCACCAAGCGTCCCGGCAAATTCGCTGCATCTACATAAAAGAAATAGCCTAATGATTTTTTTCCCGTATTATAATAAGTCCGATCGTAGATTCCTTCTTTACTAGGAGAGCTACCAAGGAGCATAATCCAACGATATTTTCTGTTAGCAATTGATTCATTATTCGTTGATATTCCCTCTATATTCGCAGTACGAAATAATCCATATTGATTTTGCAGGGGTTTAAGATTATTTTCTATGATGTGATTCTTATAATCATACGGGGCATACTCTGTAATTCCCAAATCCAACCATTTCCCGCTTTCTGGAAAACCAATCGGTGCTATATTGTTCTCCGAGTTTAACTCATCTACGGATATAGTATCACCCCGGTCGAAATTTATATGCCCGATTCTCTCATAAAGATCCGGATGATTATCCGGGTTACGTCTTGTATCATCGGATATTTCTTGCCCCGACTGCAACATAAAACCATAATCACCGGGGATAAGCTTGTATTGAGCTAGCACAGGACTCTTCTTGCCACTTGCACTTATCGCCCGCACATCATACTTCACAAAATCCGTGTTTACCTCTATCGAACTTATCATCTGCTTCCAATGAAGTTTATCTCCCGATTCAATATTTGTCCATGTCCCTCCATCTTTGCGATATTGGTAATAATCTCCCTGCACAATAGTTCTATTATCATCATCGTACCACGCATAGTTATTGGCAATTTGGCCCAATTGTATATTGATCGTCTTGCTGTTTTCAGGAACGTATATATCCTCTTTAATAAAAGGAATCATATCATTCGCTCCGGAAGCTTTTATTCGCTCAGCGATCTCCTTAGCCGGACGAATAACGAACTTATAGCGTACGGAAAGGGTTGGTTCTGTAAATTCCTTGGAAGCTATGTTTTTATCATTATAATCTGTATTTTGGCTCACATCACAAAAAACAACATCGTCTTTCACCGTCTGTACTTGATATTCAATCGTAGACGCTCCCGGTACATTTTTGCCTGTGGCAAAACCTTTATACCAAAAAAGAGAAGTTCCTGCATCCCGTAAACAAGTAGGATACTTGTTCGGTTCTAAGGAACCTCCCTCCACAAAAGAACCATCATCCATAGGATTTACATCATTACCTTTTATATTATCCTTTGTCAAGGTTTCACCATCCAATCGATACCAACGGACATACCAATCATACTCTGATAGATGAACACTTCTCAACTCCGGAATAAACAACTCCCTCGCTTCCCCGTCCGCTATATACACCGTATCCACACGTTCTGTAATATCGGTTTGGGGTGAACCATTCTTATAATTGATTGTGTACGTCTGCCCCCACGCCGGCGCAACCGCACCGGCGGACAGGATCAGCAAGCAAGTTAATAACAGGGATTTATATCGTAGGTTGATTGATGGTTTCATCCGTCAGGTCCTCCTTTCTTAGTTTGTTGTTGTTATATTATGGTTGTTGTTGTTTTTCGTAGTTTCTTATTTGAATGGTGTAAGGGATTTGCATCTCTTGCTCCATGTTCTCGCCGTATTTTATCACGAGTGTGAGGACGACCGTGGCATCCGCTTCTCCGCCCAGTTCTTGGGTACGGATCGTGAAAGAGCCGGCTTTCTTCAGACCGCCTTGTCCCGTAAGCGCGGCTTCGGGAATATCCAATTCCGCATCCGTCTCAAAGCTCGTTCCGTCTACGTTTATGGCCGTGATTAGCGGTTTATCCGCACTGGCATTCTCCCAGCTGACGGAACTGTACTTCTCTGTCGCAACATTTCCCCCCTCATTTACCTCATAGCCCTTGATGGAGAAATCTCCTGTCACGCCATCTATGTTGGATATCTCGAAACGGATCGACAAGTCGCCGGCGGCTTGCAGGGTGTGTTCTACAGGTGTCAGGATCTGCACGCCCGTCTTCTCACCATAGACCAAGGCGGTCGGGTAGACTCCGATGGGGAGGCGTTGCTCGGCTACTTCCAATTTTGTCGTGATGTTGGTTATCAAGACCGGGATAATCAGCAGGTCGTTGCGGCGCACGAAACCGAAGCTCGTGGTATGCTCCGTGCGAGGACGGCCTTCGATATCGACACCCAGCAGGATCTCTTTCGCCCCCGCGTTGCCTTCGGGGATGTAGCGGGTATAAGTCTTTATGTTGTGGCCTTCCGCACCGTCCTTGATCTTCGCAGGTACCTCTTGATTCGCTTCGGAAGGGATGATCTCCTCTTTAAATAAATCCGTTTCCTCTACCGTCTCTCCAGTCGGAAGATTCGGGGCCAGTCGCTCCGCACCACCTTCTCCGGCAGTCTCCAAATACTTGTTATTTCCCCAAGGCAAGAGCCAGATCGGCAGGCTTCCCTTGCGGAGGTTCATGATGTCCAATTGTTTTACGGTTATAGGTTTGTCTAAGTTGTTAGTTATCTTCACTTGTACCTTGCCGATCATGCGGATCAAGGGAATCTCGAATTTGTTCTCTGCCGGAGCGGGTTTCAGCGTATACTCCTGGGCGTAGCTGCTCATGGGGATGCGCTTTCGAGACGCTTCCTCGCCTCCGAATTTACCCTTTTTCTCCTCATTCCTTGTATCGATACTCGTTCCCGAGTCCAATATCTTCACCTCCGACAGTTCCGCCAAGGAATGTGCCCCGGTAATTTTTTGATACAACGATGTACCATCTTCCAGCGACTGCAAATTGGCGAACGCATAAAAAGAGTATTTGCCGAGAGGCAACTTCATCTCTACCTCCGTACGAGAATCAGAATCAGCGATATCCGGCGTCCACGTACCATTGCTAGATGTATATCTGGCCAATTCAGCGTTCTCATCATCATACGCCACCACCAGCCAGTCCGTGATGTCTCGCTCGTATTCATCATCATCTTCCCAAGTAATTGTCTCGCCGGCTTTCGTTTGCGGTGGTCGTGCCGAGCGGGAAGTCCGCAGGGTGATGGTCACGACACAACTGTTCGGGTCGTCGTCGGGGAGATCGCCCCCCCGGTCTTCGCCGCAGGCTACGCAGAGCCAGCAGAGGCAAAGACCGGCGGCGACCGCCATCAATTGGTTATATAGGGTATAACGTCTCATCATTCGCGCTATTTAATAAATCTCAGTTTACAATATACCATCGTTGATACGGATCACCCAGTCTTTCACCTGTATCTTGAAGCAGGCGTACCCCACGATCGTAGGGTCTTCCGGATCAGGCCCATCGGGATTATCCGGGTTGTCAGGGTTGTCAGGATTATCCGGGTTGTCAGGATTGTCCGGTCCCGGCGGATCCGGAGGCGTAGGCTTATCCGGGCAATCGGGGCATACCTTCGGCGTAAGGAAGAAGATGATCGAGTACTCATCCTGCCGGTCCAGATACTCCTGCGGGGAGATACGGTGCCCCTCCATCTTGGTGAGAAGGAGGTAATCGTTGAGGTTCACGTTCAGCACATCCTTCTCCCATCCGTGATGACGGATGATGAGGCGGTAGTTGCGACCCGCCATCAGGCGCATGGTGTTCATCTCGGCCACGGCCACGTATTGCCCGCCCACGGTAGCGCCGGGAGTCGGGTCGGCTCCCAGCTCCACGTTCTCCGTATAATAAGGCAGGTAGTGGATGGTGGGATCTTGCAGCAGGGAATTGTCGTAATCCATATACCCGTTGTCGGCCACGATCCGGAAGGAGAAGTTATTCACGTCCATGTCCTCCCCCATCACGTTTTGCAGCACGACACGTAGCTTGTTGGTATTCTTGGCGAGGCTGATCACCTTCTCCTCGGGCATGTCGCGCGTCACGGTGAAGGTATCGAGGCTATGCCAAAGCGGGTGCAGCTCGTTGGGTTGTGTCGTATCGTCCTCGCGCAAGGTACGTACCTTGACGTCTTGCGCCCTCTCGACAGCCCGCGACGCCTCGGCGGGATCGTTCCATGCGTAACTGCCCTTGTCCAGCCCGGCCCAAGTGACTACCTGATAGGTACCCGGCTCCATGTCGAGGGCGATGGAGTTCCGCTCGTCCAGCTCGCTTTTCTCGATCCGCCGCTGGAAGAGGAAGTTCCCTTCTTGGTCGCAGAAGAAGAGCGTAACGAAGTCTACCTCATGCTGGAAAGCGTCGGCGAATTTCATATTATAGTCGTACTTGAAATACAGGCGGAACTCGCAAAGCGGCAGCGAGTCGTCGTGTATCCAATCGCAAGCGTATAGCCCCACGGACAAGGCAGCTACGCCAATCAACTGTTTGCAGGTATGAAATAAACGGTTCATAATCATTTTATTAAGATACACAGTAATCCTCCGCCCGTACTACCGGGGATGGAGGTAAACCATGATGCCCATTATAAGGTTCTTATGATGGGCATCGTAAGGTGGCTTGGATGGGCATCGTAAGGAGCTTACAATGCCCATCGTAGGAATCCCCCGGAGGGGTAGGGTTAAATAATGATGTCTTTGTTCGTGCGTTTCACCCAATCTTTCACGTAGATGGTGACGTCGATGGTAACATCATCCGTCTCATCCGGTTTGTCCGGCGTATCCTTACCCGGCGTGTAAGGCAGCGGGTCACCTAAGCCACGCACACCCGTCACGTACAATTGGTACACGTTGTTACGCACGATACAGAACTCCATCACGCCCATCATACCATCGTTCCCGTTATCGTTATGACGGATCCAGAACTTGTAATAGCTCTTTCCGCCTTTGTATAAGGAAACGTTGTAGAATTGGTACAAATTACCGATCTGATCCGGGGTGAAATCATTCGGATCAGTGTAGGTATCAGGGAGATGACCACCGTCTTTCTCATTTTGTTCATTTCTAAATTCAAAATAGCATAGGCACTTTTTTAGCCCATCAGTCCAGTTTGTTTCGCCCTTAATCATGTCACTAAGATATTTCTTAAACGCGATCTCAAATCCGTTCTGATCAGACATGGTATTAATCGCCTTTTGTACATCAGCAAATTTCGGTAATGTTACCTCATTCCAGCCTTTAATTAAGCCTTTCAATAAATTAGGATCCGAACCCTCTTCCAAATTAAATGCGCAAGCGGCAACAGACGGAAGATCTTTATAGACAGAACGGACAGTCGCACCCACACTGTTCTTATGGACTGCCAAAAGGAATGTTTTATTGTCATCTAAAGGAACAGACTCAATAGAACCCGTTTCTTGATTATAGAAACTGACTTTAAAATTATCACCATCTGGCATAAACTCAGACTCGAAAATAACGCCGGTAGAATAACCATTTACTTGCGCCTCACGATCCAACGTGTTCTCCTTGGTGTACACGACGGGGTAATATATTCTATCATTCAATCCTTTATAAAAAGCTTCAGTATTAGCATCAGGAATCTTAGCCATATTCTCAACCCTATTTAAGTCTTTGTTTTCCGGATTAAAATAGTTGATATAAGAGTCCTTGAATTGAGCCCAAGGATTATTGCCTTCCCCCGTAGGTACCTCTTTTTTGCTGATCGACGGATCCAGCACATAATTATAAAAGCCACCCGGATTATTTAGCGCCGTCATAG
Source organism: Parabacteroides sp. Y3-G-102 (assembly GCF_023656845.1). NCBI lineage: Bacteria > Pseudomonadati > Bacteroidota > Bacteroidia > Bacteroidales > Tannerellaceae > Parabacteroides > Parabacteroides sp. Y3-G-102. Next base: position 34,201 of record NZ_JAMOKU010000059.1, read on the forward strand.
ACCATACTTCATCACCCCAATATTTAAAGTCATTACCTTTTTTAGTATAACTTCCAGTCATCGCATCCGCTAAACTTGACCCTTCGCCAAAGTTCTTATCCGCTTTAGGAGAGACCTGCTTAAACACGTAGCTGTTACCCTTCCATTGGTTCACGACCTTGTAACCCGTCAATTTGAATGAGCCTTTATTCTTTACCGGAGAACTTTCGAGTATTTTATCTGTCTCTAATACAGCAGCATATCCCAAGTCGATACGTGCGGCCATACGCTCCACGAATACGGTTGTTGCCGCCGGTTTCGTCTCATCTGTATTTTCCACGGAAATGTGAACAAGCGAATTCCCTATGCCATCTACGCCTTTCATCTTGTGCGTAGACATAATGAAGTGATCCGCTTTCGAAACCTGATTAGTGCCAGTCCATAAATCCTTTAAAGTTTCTCTGTCTCGTAAGTCACCCAAAGTAGTAATACCCTCTATTCTATTTCCGGCATTAACTACTGTAAAGACTTGATACGTATGTCCTTCTGTTGTCAGCTCCTCATTCATCGTCACCTTCATCGTCACTTTTCCGGCACTGTCATGATTAGGCTCGCCACCTCCACTCGGATCAACACCGGTCTTAGATTCATACCAACCCTGTCCGGCAATCTCTAAACTTTTATTTACGTCATCATTAAAGAAGTCCAAGGGGTTAGAGTCAAATGTATTACCGTCATATTTCACCAAGAAGATATTAACATCATACACCTTACCCTCATTAGCGCCATCGAACTCTTCCAAGAAACCGTTGCCGTCCTCGCCCCAGCCGGCACCATCGTTATTAGGATTAGAAGGAGTTCCTCCCGCCTTCGTCAATGCCCCCTTCGACACCGTGGAGACGTTCACTGTCATATACCTTAATTCCGCAACACTATTATAAAATATTTTTTTTAAGTACCTGAGCAACAAAAAGTTGCTCAGGATTTTGCCATGTCAGAGGATTCACTTAACTTAGTGTTGCAAAAAAATAATCAAACA